>JAVBJR010001039.1:0-9362 GCA_031546965.1 Dysgonomonas sp. | reverse complement strand
TAGTCCTCATTGGGCTGATTTGGAACTGTTCAAACGTGTACTTCTACAAACTAGAAAAAGCACACACAAGATTTATTCGCTGCACGAACCTGATGTGCAATGTATCTCCAAAGGCAAAGAACACAAAAAGTATGAATTTGGAAATAAAGTCTCGATTCTCTACACTCAAAATACAGGGGTGATAGTTGGAGTCACCAGTTATCGTAATCCTTATGATGGACATACCCTTGAACCTGCTCTTGAACAATACAAGCGATTATTGGAGAAATCTCCCAAGACATTGACTGCTGATAGAGGATACAAAGGAAAAACGAAAATTGGAGATAACTTAATACAAATACCAAAGCCTTTCAACTCCAAGACCCTGAATAGCTATCAACAAAGAAAACTTAGAAAGCAATTTAAACGTAGAGCTGACATAGAACCAATTATTGGACATCTAAAATCAGACCATAGACTCGGACGCAATTTTTATAAGGGGATCATCGGAGACACCATCAATGCCGTACTTGCTGCTGCGGCTTTCAACTTCAAAAGGATGATGAACATATACAAGAAAAATATTCACGTCTTATTTTTTAAGATACTAACTTATAGGTTTTATCTTCCAAATCTAAAATATGCTTCTTAAGGATCAACTAGTTAATGACACCAGTTTTAAAGGGCTAGTCTTTCAAGTTGATAATAGCCATCACTTTATCTACGACCCCGGCATTTTCCTTCACATACTGTCCAGCATGACTACCGGCAGAAGCTAAAACATTTGGGTATTCCATAAACTCATTCATGAGACTCGAGAAGTTTTCTTCATCCTGTATGGGGTATGCTCCGCCTTCTTCTATCATTTGGTGTGCCTCTCTGAATTTCTTGAAATTAGGACCAAAAAACACGGGGATGTTATATACGGCAGCTTCTAATATATTATGAATACCAACACCAAAACCGCCACCTACATAAGCAAATTCGCCGTATCTGTATAACGACGATAGTAAGCCGAACGAATCTACAATGAGGCAATCGTATTGGTTTACGTTTTCCAATGTTACTTTAGAGTAACGAATGGAAGGGCGCTTCAATATACTTTCGATATAGTTTAAATGAGCTTCGTGTATTTCGTGAGGAGCAATAATCAATTTCAGTTCGGGAGTTTCGTTGAAATATTTTGCGAATATATCTTCGTCTTTGGGCCACGAACTTCCGGCTACCAACGTCATCTGTTTTTCACCTTGCTCGTTTTTGCTGAATATTTCGGCAATAGGAATAGGTTTAGCTGCATTTTTGATGTCGAGAACCCTGTCGAAACGGGTATCACCGCAAACTTCTACGTTGTTTACTCCTATATTGTTGAGCAGTTGCTTCGAGTTTTGGTCTTGTACACAAATACACGAATAAAAGTGTAGTATTTTTTGATAAAATTTCCCGTACCATCTGAAAAATATCTGATTGGGGCGAAAGATTGCCGAAACCATATAGATAGGTATCTCTTTCTTTTTTAACTGGTTGACAAAATTATACCAAAACTCATACTTTATAAAAATCGCCATATACGGATTGGCGAGTTTAAGGAAACGTTTTACTTTACTTCTTCTATCGAAAGGAAGGTAACATACTATATCAGCTAACTCGTAATTTTTACGCACTTCGTATCCCGAAGGAGAAAAGAATGTCAGTAATATTTTATAAGATGGATGTTTCTTTTTTATATCTTCAATAATGGGTCTACCTTGCTCAAACTCGCCTAAAGAGGCGGCATGCAACCAAATGTATTTGGCATTTGGATTGATTTCAGCTTCAAGTTTTTTGAACACATCCCTGTGCCCTTTAACCATCAATCGTGCTTTTTTATGAAAAGGAGATATAATGTACACGACTAAAGCGTAAAGACCTATTATAAAATTATACATGCTTAAGCTTTATATTCAATTTTAAATATGGCTGTTTTCAATCGGGCAAGAGTTTCTTCTTTACCTATTGCAGCTGTAATGTCGAACATGTGAGGACCTTTTGATTCGCCAACAATAGCCAATCTGAAAGCATTCATTATATTACCCAAATGGTACGCTTTATCTTCGATCCATTGTTTGACGATTTCCTCTTGATTATGTGCCGAGAAGTCCGAAATTCCATTTAGGATGTCACTTAGTTCGGCAATTTGAGTAGACGAATCTTCTTTCCAACGTTTTTTGACTACTTTTTCGTCATAGCTATCCGGTGCTTTGAAGAAAAAAGACGATTGTTCCCAAAGGTCGGGGATTAAATTCGCACGCTCTTTGATAAGACCGACAACTGTTTCTATATAGTCAGACTTAGCATTGATACCTTCTTCTTTCAAAATAGGCTCGAATAACTTAGCTAATTCGCTGTTTGAAGTCGATTGAATATATTGATGGTTGAACCATTTACCTTTTTCGAAATCGAACTTTGCACCGCTTTTGCTGCATCTTTCGATAGAGAATAGTTTGATAAGTTCGTCTATCGACATAATTTCCTGATCGTTACCCGGATTCCAGCCTAATAAAGCTAAGAAATTGACAACAGCATCGGGCAAATATCCGCTTTCTCTGTATCCCGAGAAAACTTCTTGTGTTTTAGGATCAGTCCAAAGAAGAGGAAATACGGGGAAGCCTAAGCGGTCGCCGTCACGCTTGCTCAATTTTCCTTTTCCATCAGGTTTCAAGAGTAGAGCCAAGTGTGTGAACTTAGGCATGGTGTCTGTCCATCCAAAAGCTCTGTATAATAGTACATGCAGAGGGGCAGATGGTAACCATTCTTCACCTCTGATTACATGCGATATTTCCATTAAGTGGTCATCTACAATATTAGCGAGATGATAGGTGGGTAAACAATCAGCCGATTTATAGAGAACTTTGTCGTCTAATTCCGACGAATTGATTACCACATTACCTCTGATAAGGTCTTCGACAGTAATATTTTCGTTGGGTTCTATTTTGAAGCGGACAACGTAGTTTTCGCCTTTGTCTATCAGGTTTTTGATTTCTTCTTTCGATAGAGTTAGCGAGTTACGCATTTGTCCTCTTGTAGAAGCATCGTATTGAAAGTTTTCGATTTCGTTTCTTTTCGCTTCCAATTCGGCAGGGGTGTCAAAAGCCATGTAAGCAGCACCTTTATTCAGTAGAATATCAACATATTCTTTATAGATGTGCTTCCTGTCCGATTGTCTGTATGGACCATATTTACCACCAATATGAGTTCCTTCGTCAAAGTTCAAACCTAACCAAGTCAGTGCTTCGATGATATAGTCTTCTGCACCGGGAACGAAACGTTGCGAATCTGTATCTTCGATCCGGAGAATAAAATCTCCACCTTGCTGTTTAGCAAAAAGATAATTATACAGAGCTGTACGTACTCCTCCGATATGTAGTGGACCTGTGGGGCTGGGGGCAAAGCGCACCCTTACTTTTGAACTCATAATGATTAGGCTAAATTGAAAAAATGGCTACAAAAATAGGCAAAAAATCTCAAAAAGAAATACAAAAAGGTCGAAATGTATTTGTGCTACATTTCGACTCTTGTTTATCTACGGTGAAAATAATATTCAATATTTTACTTTACCGGCAATGTCTTTAGGTACAGCCTCTTTGTTTACTACCAAACTGATGGTTTTGTATTTTACGAAAGCTTCCGATACATACCATATACCTTTGTATGTACCTGCTTCGCCCCAAGAGTTCTTAACCAAATAGTATTTAGAGCCATTTTGATCCTTTACAATACCAAAGATTTGCATGCCGTGATCGTCGGTTGTCTCGTAATCATCAAATCCTTTTTGACGAAGTTCCTGGGTAATGGTAAGTTCTTTTAAAGGACCTTCCTCAATTTTCTTTTTGATAGTTGCTGTCTTTTCCAACGAAGATAAGCCTAACCAACGTGCTTGATCCGATCCTACATTCTCGGGGTTGCTATCGTCCGGTACTGCGGCTATTCCGGTACGTAAAAAGCCCGTTTCGCTTACGTCCGAAGCCCAAGCAACGGTGTATCCTTTGTCGATGGCATTATCTATAATCTTTATCATATCGTCCATCGGAACATTGTAAGACAATGCCCAACGCCAGTTATCCTCCACCTCTATAGAGAAAGGTGCGTAAAATGGGTGATGCGTAAATGAAGTGAACGATACGTAATTATTACTGTTTAAGCCCATTTCTTGAGCAAAACTTTGGGGTGTATAGCTCTTGCCTTTGTAGGTAAAACTTTGGGGTTTTGCTCCCAAATAGGCATCAAGAATACCCGAAAAGCCATTATACCAAGCCGAAGAAAGCTTTTTGTTACTGTTTTTCATTATACCGGTGATGTATCCTGCAAGACCATCTTCCATTTCGCCGTGTTTGTGTCCGGTTTCGCCGTAAGCAAGTCCCGGCATAGCCTCATTGGGTACAATGCCATACTCATTTATGGTTTCGACAACATCGGCAAACGAACCTCCTTGAGAAAAATTCAACTTACCGTGCAATCGCATATATTTTGCAGCTTTGTCTTCGTAATTGCGACGTACGATATACATTTCAGAAAGATCTTGTTCGCCTTTTCCCATTCTTAACAGTTCGGATTCTAAAAATCCTACACCCGAAAAAGACCAACAGGTACCACTACTTCCCTGATTTTTAACAGGTGTAATAGGGTTTTGTTTCACTACTGAGAACTGATAGCCCGATTTTGATGTGTTATCGTCTTGTGCCCATGCTGATACAGCTATAACTAGGGCAAGTGATGCTATAAAAAGTTTCTTCATACTATATCTTGTTTTAGTGCTGCAAAGGTATATAAATAAGCATAAATGTTCTCTTTTTTATTTTAAAAGAGTTGTTATTTTGTCCATGTATTTATGTAAATCTGTGCTATTTTTAAATAATCGTGATGTTTCTCAACAAACAATCTGCTATTACTCGATAATTTGGCTATTTGCGACCTGTTTACAATCAGATTTTCTAATTTCTCAAAGACATCTTTTTCATCGGGAAGTACATTTATGATGGGACGATTATCTGTCTCATTTAAGAGGGTATACATCTCAGGTTCGCCCCCTCCCACAACCACAAGTCCTTGAGCCATTGCCGTGAGTGCATTCATACCGGGTGTATACGAGTATAATTGATCGAGTAATACATCGGAGTTATCTCTCATACTTATATATTCGTGGTAAGGAACAGATTCTGCTTTACTGATAGCGCACTCATTCGGATATTTAACTTGTACTTCCTGTAAACAATTGTACAAGATATCTGTTCCCTTTATTTCGTTTCTTAGTTTTTGTATTCCGATAAAGAAAGTTACTTTTTCGGGATTTTTACCTCTTTGCTCAAAGGCTATTTCAGAAGTGTTGATGGGTGCAGGTATATAGGTAAGCTTTTGGCTGAACTCGGGGTGATATGCTGCAAAGTATTCGTATAAGCAGGCTATGATACCATCAGATTTTTCGGCTATCTCACGATTTACATTTACTTTGTCTTCGTTAGACCAAACGGAGATTAGCTCTTTGGCAGAATATAAATACTCTGTTTTATTGGGTATATCAAATTCCGAATAGCGGAAAGTCTTTTTATCTAAACAGGCTTTCAGCCAGTAAGCATCATTACCGAATGCTCCCATAAATACTTTTCCATTGTGCTTTTTCAGATAGCTGAATGCTTCTAAGTTCTTGTTTGCTTTGAGATCGAGAAAGAGGGGATTTATGATCTGCACGACATCAAATCCTCTGAACTGTCGGAAGTTTTTACCCAAAAGATACACGTACTTAACGGTATCTAGGAAATTGTTGCTATTCCTCGAAATATGAATGTCATGTCGGTAATTTTTGAACCGATCGCCATTGGAAGCCACTACAACAGAATGCCCCAAAGCCCGTAAGCCTTGCGCCAAAGTCCAGTGAACATTGCTATACTCTCCCAATAAAAGAACCTTCATTCAAAAAAAATATTCATGTGAAACAAAGGTATAAACTTTTGTAAAATTATTCTGTTTATATTTATAGCAGAATTAGGGTAAGTGCATGAAAAAAATATCCTTGCGTCGGGGAGGGGTCGGTAGGGGCGTATTGCATACGCCCGATATTTTTATTCTCGGGCGTATGCAATACGCCCCTACAGTCTTCGATAATATATATGGCAACAAAGTAAAAATGACTACATCGGGTATAGATATCGTACTACCTTGGGTGGATGGACAGGATAAAGTCTGGCAGCAAAGTTTCCGGCAATATGCCGGTCAGGCTCATGTGGGTGATGCCCATGCAATCCGTTTCAGAGACTGGGATCTGCTCCGATATTGGTTCAGGGGGATAGAGAAATTTATGCCTTGGATCAATAAGATTCACTTTGTAACATCGGGACATATTCCCGAATGGCTCAATCTAGATCATCCTCAATTGAATTGGGTAAAGCACGAAGATTTTATTCCCGGTGAATATCTGCCTACATTCAGTGCCAACACCATAGAACTTAACCTGCACCGTATCGAATCGTTATCGGAACACTTTATATACTTTAATGACGATTTGTATGTACTGAATCCTGTAGAGCCCTCTCGATTTTTTAAGAAGGGATTGCCTTGCGATTATGGTGTGATGACCGCCAAACCATCTAACGGAGGTATTATACACATGGCAATAAACGACTTGGATGTATTAGATTCGTATTTCAACAAACATCAACAGATCAGAAAGCATTGGCGAAAATGGTTTTCTCTCAATTATGGCTTTAAGCTGATTAGTAATATTTTATTGTATCCGTGGCACGACTTTTCGGGGTTTGTTGATCCTCATTTGCCGAACGCCTTTTTGAAATCTACTTACGATGATGTTTGGTCTCAAGTTCAATCGACTTTGCATCTTACTTGCCGATCGAAATTTAGATCTAATTCAGATGTCAATCAATGGTTGATTCGTTACTGGCAATTGGCTGTAGGGAAATTTCACCCCTATAATACGGTGAAGAATACAGTTAGCATGGACATTACAGATCACTTATTGCCTCATATCTGCGATCAGATTACTCGTCAAGCATACGATATCATGTGTCTCAATGACAGTGTAGAAGTTTTAGACTTCAAACGGGCAAAGAATACGCTTCGGCGTAGTTTTAAAGAAGTTTTTCCCGAGAAATCGGCTTTTGAAAGGTTTTAAACTTTATGGTTGTGACCCTAATTTTTGTACTATAATTTTTGCGGCTTTTGCCGAAGCACCTGCATTTCCTAGTATATTGATGACACGATTGTACCCTTCTAACATATTATTTCGGTATGCTTTATCATTAAGAAGTTTGTCGACTTCTTCTTCGATATTCTCTCGAGAAAAATATTTTGCAAATAACTCTTTTACAACCTCTTCGTTGGCTATCAAATTTACCAAAGAAATGTAAGTGGTATGCAAGATGTTTTTGAATGCCCAATAAGCAATCTTAGGTATAGGTGTTTTATAACAAACAACCTGCGGCACTCTGAATAATGATGTCTCGAGGGTTGCAGTTCCCGAAGTCACCAATGCCACATCCGAATAAGAAAGCAACCGATAAGTCTGATCAAAAATAATTTTACAATTACTATTGCCCATGTAAGACGTATAATAATCGGGATCCACGCCCGGCGCTCCTGCTATGACGGCTTGATGATCGGGAAATTTCTTGACAACTTCCAACATTGTAGGCAGGTTGTCTTTTATTTCCTGTTTACGACTTCCTGCTAATAGAGCGATAAAAGGCTTTTCTTCTAAGTTGTTTTCCAGTATAAATTTAGCTCTCGAATCGTCTTTGCTTTTCTCTTTGAAATCGGCTATTGCATCTACGGTGGGATTCCCTACATAATCGACTTTATAGTTGTGTTTCTTAAAGAAATCGACTTCGAAAGGCAATATGCAGAGCATTTCGTCTACATACTTTTTGAACGATTTTACCCTGTACTCTTTCCATGCCCATACTTTGGGAGAGATGTAATAATAGACAGGAATCTTGGTTTGAGTTTTAACGAATTTCGCAATTTTGAGATTAAACCCCGGATAGTCGATCAATATAACTACATCGGGCTGATAATCTACAATGGCTTGTTGGCACATTTTCATATTGCGGAAAATTGCTTTCAGATTGAGCAAAACGGGAACAAAGCCCATAAAAGCCATCTCCCTGTAATGCTTAATAAGCTTACCTCCTTGAGTCTGCATAAGATCGCCACCTAAGAAGCAAAAGTCTGCTTCTCGGTCGGTAATTTTCAATGCTGTCATTAAGTTAGAAGCATGCAAATCGCCGGAAGCCTCTCCTGCAACCAGAAAATATTTCATATTTGTTATATTAGGTTCTCTAGATCCTTCATTTTGTCTACGTATTCGTGAGCTGTCATATCTACCTTAGTTGGTACAACAGACACATAATTGTTGGCTAAAGCCCATTCGTCCGTAGATGTATCATTGGGACTGTCATTTTCAAAATATCCTGTCAGCCAGTATATTTCGTTGTCGGAACCATCTGCCGATTTCTTGAATTCTTTTACAAATTGACCAGGAGCCTGGTTACACACTTTTATACCCTTTACTTCTTTGGTAGAATGAGGAATGTTTACATTCAAGCAAACACCTTTAGGTAATCCGGTTTTCAGAACACTTTCGCTCAATGCACGGGTTATCTGGTGAGTGTGCGAAAAATCGGCATCATGGTGATGATCTAATAACGAAAATCCGATAGCCGGAATTTTAAAGAGGCATCCCTCCATGGCTGCTCCCATTGTACCCGAGTATATCACACAGATGGAGGCATTAGAACCGTGATTGATCCCCGAAACTACAAGGTCGGGTTTCCTATCTAGAATTTCGCTTACGCCTAGCTTTACACAGTCTACAGGTGTTCCTGTACAAGCATAAACGGTTATATCGTTTTCTATATCTTTTTTCGTTAGGTAGTACCGCAAAGGTTGTATAGTTGTAATAGCACTCGACATGCCCGACCGAGGACCATCGGGTGCAACAACTACTATTTCGCCCAGTCCGATTAATGATTGTGTAAGCGCTTTTATACCTTTGGCTAAGTAGCCATCGTCATTGGTAATGAGTATTAATGGTTTATTTGCAGACATGATTAATCGTATATTTTACATTGAAAAACAAAGATACAGAAATATTCTTGGAGTGTTTTATCAAGTTATTTTTTTTAGGGAAACGCAACTTCAACTACCAAATGCGACAAACTAATTTAAAGATGCGTAAAATATTTTAGATGGAGTTTGCTAAGTACATGACAAAAAATACAATTCTGTAATAATCAATACATTAGTGGTAAAATATTAGGAAAAGACCTTGATTTTTAGTATCTTGTAAAGAAAACTTCGCGGTTTTTTGATTACGATATGCAAACCAAGGTCTCGAA
>JAVBJR010000842.1:0-3477 GCA_031546965.1 Dysgonomonas sp. | reverse complement strand
ATTACTGTAGATGTTACTAGATTTGGAAGGGTAACATCGGAAAATGGCGATCCTATGACAGGAAAATGCTCAAAGTGATAAACCGCCCAAAGTCGTGTTTATACTGAGTAGTACATATGTGAATAGCACAAACGAAAATGTTTTGAAGACCATCTGCTATATTGTTATTACCGTAAAGTGCTGTAATAGTTCCCCCTCAAATAATTTCCCCGAAGGAAATTAAAAGGGTAGGGGAACTTAAATGGATTCCAAAATTATCAAACTACCAGTAATCTCGCAGCTATAAATACAGCATGATGAACTTGAAGTAAGTAAAAAGTCAGTGTTGTTTTACCCTGGGCTAAGTCCTGATACTAGGAAGCGTCAGTTTTTCAATGTTATAATGACTAGGTCAGGTTGAGGATTGATTATTAACTCCTAAAATTTGGAGAGAGGGCCAAAAACGTGAAAACCAAATAATTTCGCCAGGGAACTATTACAGTACTTTACGGTAATTACCAGCCATGAACAATAGAGTTGCTGTAACATGCAAGCGCATATTGATAATGTTACAAAACATTTACATTTCGGAATTTACATACAAGGGGTGATGTTAATAAGCTTAAAGATGAACTGACACTGTTTCGGAACCTACCTACCCTGAAAAGTTTCCTGTCTATACCAAGGAGGTTAGAATTAACTGGAGGGAACACTAAGGTAGAAAAGTAAGTGAAGTCAACTTTAATTATGTGCTGCCTGTATAAGAGGCACTGTGAAGAGGCTGGAAATTCGTCTGCTACTGTTATGCAGAGATGCGTGCTATATCAGTTACAGTGGCGGACATTCGTATAAGAACTTGCAGTTTTCATCATATTTTACAATAAAAAAAATATTTTGCACTTAAATCCGTTTCTATTTGATAACAGTACTAAGAAATGTTTATGACACGTGGCAGGCAGAATAGGGTAATCTACAGATAACACATGAAAATGAGATTATGAGGCTTTGGAATCCAACTAACTCTTTGTCGAAGCAGACCGGTGTATAGAGGCATTGTCCTGTTGAAAAGTCCAGTTCTCAGTTCCAATGATTGGGCCAATTGGACTTAACTTATCTCCAAGTAGCTCCTGGTACTTGAGAGAGTTGAGACAGCCACTAATAAACGTGATTTCAGTCTGTCCATTGTAACTAAATGCTGCCTAAACCATTACCGAACCTCCACCTTGGATGCGCTTTGAGAGAACATGTGGGGGATTTGCGTAAATCGTGCCAATAATGCTGAATTCCATCAGCACCATCTAGATTGAAATTATTCTCATCTGAAAAGATCACCGTCTGGCAGAATTCTTTAGAGGCCATGTGAAGTTTAGCAAACTCCAATCATGCTTGTTTATGTTCAATTGCGAGCGGGGGTTTTGATGACAATTTCGCAAATTTAAAGTTCTCACACGATGACAGGACTCTTCGGACAGTTCGTGATGTAACCCGGAAGTTGTAATTCTGCTTGAATTTTTGATGAACTGGTCTTTTCCTTTGAGGTCATGTTGAGAATTTGTAAGCGATCTCGAGAGGACAGCTTCATATTTCCTTTAGTTTTACGTTTCTGACCATAGTTCTCAGGACTTTTCAAGTAATTACGAATGACGGTTTTTGATCACCCAACAATTTTTGCAATAGCATCAAAACTGAGATTTTAAGACCTCAAAGCTGTGATTTGGCCCTTTTCAAATGCTGTTAGGTAAACTCCCTTTGGCGTTGCGCTCAGTAGCTTTAAAATTCAACTGATGTCTCGGGTAGAGAAGAATGACAATTTGTTAAATTGATAGTTTAAAACAGCTTAAAACTGCTGAAAACGATGCTTGAAATTGATGTTTGGTTGAAAATGATGCTTGCTTGAAATTGATGCTGGAAACTGCTGTAAAACCTAAAATATGTCTCTTATCCTTAAAGGAGAGCTGTCAGGGTATTTTTCGTTATTTTTGATTGCAAAGACAATCGGGTCGCTAAATTGATCAAGTATGGAAGAATAGTCAGGCAGGTTGTCAATTTTTTCGGCTGCAGGGATGTTGAGCAATTGCAATTCAAAGAAATCGGATAAGGGTCCGCTTACGCCATCCTATTGGTCTACTTGTACACTTGACTCATCGCTCGACCACGCCCCCGCAGGCTACGTACGTGTTCAGTCTGTTTGCGGTTCTCAGGGAAGGAAAACGACAATTTCATTGAAATGCAAGTATAGTTGGACATCTGGACAACAGTTGGCAATGCAACAATCGCACTACGTTAACGTTTTGTACCTCAAACTGAATTTTAACGAATAAAGGGGCGGAGCTACAAAATTGTGCTTGGATTACTGATAACTTTTTTTTTCATTTTATAATTGAAATCTGACTTCACCAACATTTTTTCACCATGTTTTTCATGTTTGATGAGATTCTTAGGGTATGTTAGGACATGGTGACAGTTCTCCTTTAAACGAATGTCCAGGTTCAAATGCATAATTATTTCAGTTTTCAATTTTGCATGTGGTTTAAACTATTCTGCTTGATATCATATTTGTGTCAGAATCATTTCTTAGTACTGTTTTATCAAATAGAAACAGATTTAAGTGTAAAATACATTTTTTATTGCAAAAATATGAAGAAAATTGCATGTTCTTATACGACTGTCCGCCACTGTATAAGACCTGATGTGCACTTTCTACGATTGCAATTTGTTCGGCCTTTTCCATAAGATACAATATGATTTATTCAGGGTAATTTGGTTGTGGTTATGTACAACTAGCCGAAATACCCGGCGTTGTCCGGGTTATGTGTGGGGATGTATTGTGTTGTGAAGCCGAAGGAAATGAAGTTGTTGGGAGGTCACGCATGAACTGATTGTGGCAATGGGAAGAAGTGGTGTTTATAGGTTTGTGACTGAAGGGATGACGTGGCACGTGGAGGGGGTGGGTGTCAGGTAGCCTCCCACCTTCCCCGGTTGCCTGGGCAACAACCCCTGGGAACCCGATGAGCCCAGCATTACTGGAAAACTAAGTATTGGGGTGGCGCGATGGAGAGGTGTTGGCGTTTTACGCATAGAAGGAGGCGGGGGCGGGAATCGCCAGACCCCCGGCGACCTGGGTTAGGGAATTCCGAGTCCCCCTGCGAAGGTTTGGAGGCGATAGCATGAAAATTGTGGAAATGCATCGTGATGGACAGACACACAGATAGACACTCCCTTTTATAGATATAGAGATATCTTGAAATTAAACTTGGTGACTTGCATATCTGGTACTTCGTGCAATACACCTGTAATTTAAGAATGCAATTTGTAAACATTTCAGATAAACTTGTTTATATTGTTTACAAAACATTGTATTATGGGGGCTTGAAAACTCAAATAATAGAAGCTGCGTTTAAGCATCATAAGAACCAAGTTTTGTGACAAACAACAATGAGCTAGAGTTGGGAGGAGTGGCAGTGGCCGCTCTCTTCGGAAATTCAACCTGCCAGTGGG
>JAVBJR010001049.1:0-3502 GCA_031546965.1 Dysgonomonas sp. | reverse complement strand
ACGTGACCTTCATGGGTTTCTAAGCTCTATCTTTTTAACTGTTCGAATCACTTGCATAGTTCAAATTTGAAAGTTGTTCAGCACCTTTTGATCAGTGGGTTCAACGTTGTTTCAGTGTCGTTTGACATGCTGGCGAATTTACAGGAATTTATTCCCCCAATGGGAGCAGTAATGCCGAGTGCCTTGCACGGAAGCCAAACATTAGTTGCCGATCACACTACAGCTGGAAATGGACATTACCTGTGTGAAATAAATGCTGTGCACCCACACACGACATGCATTGGATCGCATAAGTTTTCATGCAATCCGCCCATACTGCATGTAAGCCACATTATACTGTGCATCAGTGTTCTGCAAAAGAAATTGTTTGTTGATATGCACAATAGTTCAATGGATGGTAATTACCTTTCGTTGCAATGGTATGATATGATTTCAAAGCATGCATGTGTTTGCCGTACAACATAATGTAAATAAATGTAGGCAGAGCTACATACAACAACAGTTGTGGTACGTACCTATATATGTAGTTTACTCAATAAGGTACAGTACTGCATGTATCATAAAAAATAAAACCATTACACAGCTTGTGATGCCTAAGTTTTGTACTAACGAAATTACACAATCAACGTTATTTAAGTAATTGTTCAATATGCATTCCCTGTGATGTGAAGCACACCTGTGCACAATATGTGATAGAATCGGTAACTGCCATCATTGTTTCAGTTGAAATACTTGTGCATGCAGCTCGAATGCGTTCTTGGAGGTCAATCATTGTTACAGAATGCTTGTACACCACTTACTTCATGTATCCCCACAAGAAGAAATCCATTGGTGTTAAATCCGGCAATCTGGGAGGCCAAGGAAATGCCCCCTCGGCTAATCCATTTTCTCCCGAAGATACGAGTTATGCACTGTCGTGCGCTTAATGCATAATGTGGTGGTGCTCCATCCTGCTGGAACCACACTTGCCGCCTTGTTGCCAATGGCATGTTGTCCATTAGCTCTGCAACTACGCCATTGACAATGAGAGCTTGATATCTTTCTGCTGTCAATGTACCATCATAAAATACCAGACCAACAAGATTGCCATGCAATATTCCACACCATGCAATATTCCACACCATGCATTGACACACCAATTCACTTGGTGTGATACAGCTCGTATCCATGTTGGATTTTCCTACGCCCAATAGTGAGCATTATGAATGTTCACAACACCATCACGGGAAAATTGGCTTTCATCTGACCAGAATATGTTTCTCACAAACTCTGGATCATCATCTATGGAGGACAACAACCAGTTCCGGTACTCTGCTCGCACATTGTAATAATAGTCATTCAGGGCTTGATGGGAAGGGTGAAATTAATGACTGTGGAGTACCCGTAGCACAGAACGTTTGCTGTATCCTGAGCCATGTGCAATACTTGCACTGCTTAATTGTATGTGGATTACTCACTACTGCTGCAAGCACTGTAATTTTGGCATTGTCATCGGTTGTGGTTCGGGGTCTACCTGACCGATTGCCCTGCTGGACACTTCCTGTCTCAAGGAAACGTTTTATAATCCGCCTTAGTACAGAAAGCGAGGGATGTCTGCAATTTTGAAATTTGTTTTGGTATGCTGCCACAGCAGCCGCATAACTACCACCACTTTGGCTAAAAGCAAAAACCATGTCAACCATTTCAGTCACTGTGTGTATTCAGCCATTGCGTTCAATCCACAGCATATGGTGATGAGTGTGACGTCAAAGGAATTGACTTTCTTGTCATGCCAATAAACAAGACGATTTCAACACTTTGGACCTTTTCTCCCAAATGTAGTGTATGCATATGTAATGAGGGTGAATAAACCTTTGCAAAGGTTTATGAACTAAATGACATACTGTATGTACAACCCCAATAACATGTCATGCATCATACTTCATGCATATTTCGGCATTCTGTGAACGACTTCGTTTTTCATGCACCAATGTTTGACTTCCCTGCAAGGCATTCGGTAATGCTGCTCCCATTGGGGGAATAAATTCCTGTAAATTCGCCAGCATGTCAAATGACACTGAAACAACATTGAACCCACTGATCAAAAGGTGCTGAACAACTTTCAAATTTGAAATATGCCAGTGATTCGAACACTTAAAAAGATACAGCTTAGAAACCCATGAAGGTCACGTGCAAGGTCACTGGAAATACGTTTTTTTTTGGATGGCCACTACCTGATTTCCTATTCAACCTATAATTCAAAATTCATGTAATGTTTGCAGAATTACAGCTATTCAAAAAATGACCAGACTTTTGTCCCACCCTGTATGTATTTCAAATAATTTGGCCGCCCCTTTCCCTACCCTCATATATACAAGGCGAGTCATTGAAGCCCGACCCACCCCCCCCCTTTTTATTTTGGACAGGCTTGGATAATTTGTTATGTTTAATATGGACATTTTCGCTGACCTTGACGAGGTTTTTCAAGGTCATAGAATTTATATCTTTACAGCCGTCAGCATTAGGATCCTAGTGCAAATTACAAAGTTAAAGAGAACTATGTATTTCGCGTAAGTACCAAGTTTCGTCAATTTTTAAACATTCTACGAATTAATATGCATTTTTAAAATTGTGACTGGCAGCTCACGGCAAACCCATACCAACTCATGCAGGTAAGCCCTGTGAAAACCATAAACCTATTGTGAATGCACGTTCATTGCTAATTGATAAGTGGAATGCTGGATTAGTAAAAGTTTTATGTATGTTAAATTGTAGAATTGCTAACGCCGTTTAATTTCCCAGTAAATGGAGCGGCTTACCTTACATGAGATACCTGGAATGTACACCATGCATGTTCATTCCCCTAGTTGCATGTCCAATCCCAGAAAAAAGTACTTAGCACTACTCAAGATCTCTTAAACCATGCTGAAAACATTGTTAATAAACATCTTGGACCTGATCAACCTGTGAATTTGAATCATAGAGCGTCGCAACTGCGTTGCTCGAAATACTAGTATCTGGCAGGAACCAAATACCAAGTATGTTGTAAAAAAAATGCATGGAAATAAGCATGGCATTAATATTATATGAACATTATGTTATTTTAATTTAAACGTTTCGGTTTTCCAGATTGGAAAAGAACGACCATGCAGTGAAGCTGCCAATGACATTATCTAGTAAGTTTGTATGTAGACAATGATGCAGCTTTCCCATTGATGGTAACACCGCACAATTGTGCAGTGTTTCGTTTTTGAAGGTCATGCAAACATAACTTTTTATGAATAACAACATGTTGTGACTGCAGCAATTTGTCAAGACTTTCATTATCTTAAGGCTAAAAAAATCGGTGAGCGCCCTCTGGGAAGAGTTGTTGCAGTATATATTTTTTTTAAATTTTAACTGGGGTTTCTAAAAGTTATTAAGGATGTGTACAATGGTCATTCATTGTGCAAAACTGAACTTATAAATTCAACTCATTTTATGTAAATATCACATAGAGGTAGGTGGACGGAACTTTATGTTT
>JAVBJR010001153.1:0-4296 GCA_031546965.1 Dysgonomonas sp. | reverse complement strand
TTGAAACAACTGGGACATATTTTTCCGTTTATTAGTTTTTGATTTGTACTCAATCGGCCCTTACTTTTGAAATGAGCCTCGTACCTATACTGACTGTATTTGCACTGTATTTCAATGAAGACCCGTTAGTCCGAATTTTTCTCTAATCCGAACTACCCGAACATTATATAATTCGGATTAGCGAGTCCGTACTGTAGTTGGCCACTTTGCTATAGAACCAAAAGTCCCATGAATTATACATTGGGGTGACGCGCTGCAATTAATGAATTTACCCTATTCTTAAATATGAGGATACAGTTGCATAATTTACGAATTCGCCCTATCTTAAAGTCTTAGTTGGAAGTGATGTAATTAACGAACTCCCCCTATTCTGAAATCTGGGGGTGACGTAATTAACGAGGTCCCTGAAATGTGAGGTGGCAGTGATGTAATTAACGAGTCCCCCCCCCCACCTATTCTGGAATCTAAGGTTGCGAGACGTAATTAACGAATTCTCCCTATTCTGGAATCTAAGGTTGCAAGACGTAATTAACGAATGCTCCCTATTCTGGGATCTCAGGTTGCGGTGACGTGATTAATGAATTCTCCCTGTTCTGAAATCTAAGGTTGAGGTGACGTAACTAACGAATTCTCCCTATTCTGGAATCTAAGGTTGCAATGACGTAACTAACAAATTCTCCCGATTCTGAGATCTAAGGTTGCTGTGACGTAACTAACGAATTCTCCCTATTCTGGAATCTAAGGTTGCAGTGACGTAACTAACAAATTCTCCCGATTCTGAGATCTAAGGTTGCAGTGACGTAATTAGCGAATTCACCCGGATGTAAAACGCCTGCAGGAAGAGGTTAAAAATTACCCTGGGCCTGGTAGTGAGGTTATCACAACGGCATGTAACAGGGGGGCAAATGACGGCACGCAACGTTTAGCAGCGCCATCTATTGAGCCGAAATTCAATTAAAATGTGGCGTGCTAAATAAAATGCAGGTTCTTCTCGTTCAGGGGAACTCCCATCCCTGTTGGAAATACCACCACAGGCCACCACACCATAACACACCACGTGTGGTAGAGTGGTGAAATATGACTTGATTATTTCTAATTTTATAATTAGGGAAAATTATAATTGAAATTAATTAAAAAAAGTTTTAAGCCACTAAAACCGTTCCGGCGTTATTGGAAACGATGTTGCGGCGGATCCACATATTATACTTACAAATTTATACTTACCAACATTTGATACTAACAAATATTCTCGTATTCCGATTGTCTTTTGTCTCAAATTTGTTAACCTTTTTGTTCTATTTCGGTTTCTCGTCGAAGGGCCTTTACGTCCCATTGGTCCTCGGCAGCCATCCAAGGCCACCAGGACCAAGAGCCTTAAAATAATTCCTATGTTTAACACAGTCTTTTGGGAATTGTCATGTAGTGTGGACGAACCTATTCAACGTGAATTAAATATCAGTTAGTTTAACAGTACATCGTGTGGAATCATTTCATCCTTTCGGAATTAATATAAACTATATGGCCGATCGCCATAACCCCATGAGTCTCAAGAGGGTTTTCCCTATTATAGTTTTGCTGAAGAGTCAGGTCTTTGGTGGTTTACCACACAGACCTCAAGAGAATTTTCTCTAATAGTTTAACCATGAAGCTCAGCAGTGCCAAATGGTAAGTGTGCAGTTTGTTTTTCCCTGACCAGGAAATCAAGAGGGTTTTCCCTCTCATAGGAAAGTAAAAGCCCATGAGTAGTTTTGAGCCCCAAACAGTAAAACATTATTTCTCTTTGAAATATGTATCATATTATATTTGTCTTTTGTAAATAAAAAGGTGTATATAGTAATAGAGTGTTGACTAATTCTACCTGGGCCCAAAGCAAGCATAAAGTAACAAGGAGAAGCCAAGCAGAGAGAGCTTCTCAGGAAGATTGTAATAAGGGGAAGCCAAGGTTAAGGGTAGCTTCCTCGTAGGGAGAACATTACAATATCAGCTATATACAGGTGACTGGGAGAAAATTGACCTTGCCCTACGCCCCCTTATCAAAGAAACGTATCTTCCAACCCTTCATACGCCTTCAACGCTCTTGATATTTTTCATTGGGGAGAGCTTGGATATGAATATAAATGGCAGCAAAAGTATATAAAAAACCTCATTCGCTGAATTCAGTACAGACATCATAGCACTTCCCCAATACAGCTTGCCACATATGTTAGATCAGTTAGAGCCTGTGATGAAAAGGCTCTATGAATTCTTGCATATCAGCGACTTCAGCAAAAACTTGACAGTGGGAACAAGGGAGAAATTACATAAGTACTGTTTTTTTTACAATTATTATTACTATTATTTTGGTTATAGTGTTAAGTTTTGTTAGTTTCTACCATTTACTACATGCATACATCTCTTTCCTTTTTAGGCTCTGTTATAAATTATATGCATTATATGGCCAATATTTTTCAGGTTGCTCACCAATGTGTAAGTAAGCTTTTAGCTTTATTTGTATGTTTCATAACAATACATTAATGCTTTTTAATGTTCAACAGGCTGTACAATATGAATTTGATATCGTAGCTGGGAGTACCACAAGCGAAGATGAAGATGATAATGAAGATGGCATTGAAATGGATGATGATGAGTATTATGAGTGATGCAACTGCAATATGGCCTAGGGAAACAACCCTAGCTGCACCACAGCACCTTGTACCATACCTGCAATCACAACCAAGCAGCCCACCAGACCATGGAGACATAGAAGAACAAGAAACAATTTCAAGAAAATGGTATACAATATAGATTAGAAGAGCGGTTGTGATTGTTTATTATTTATAAACTCATGGGGCATCATGCAGGGTCCCTCACAGTGGGAGGTGCCTCATAATATTCACCTCAGAAATGTTGGGACCTCCTATATGCACTAGCCACACACAGTACATAAGCTGCAAAGTTCTTGAAGCTCATACATATAACATGGCGATGCCGCTTGTAAGTTTGCCAGACATGCAGGACAAACTTGCACCAGTAGCAAAGTAAATACATCAATATATGCGTACCGGTGAATTTCCAAACAATATAAGTTCGGAAAGCAGACAAAAATTGAGTAAGTATTGTAGTATTATCTTATGTTTTTTTTTTAATATGAATCATTAATATTTATTTTTGGTTTTTCTAAGAGGTGTTTATGCCGACCTTTATGGAACAGCATGATTCCTATCGAATGCACATCTCCGAGTCAGAAATTAAACTTATTTTATATTATTTCGTTTATTTACATGTTTTTCATTTTGTTTGATTTTTTTGCTTTATTTTTTTATTGTACAGGCATTGGAATACACAGTAAATCATTTAGAGGAGGAAAGTGACATGGATGCCGAGTATGGCAGTGATGCCACTGTCATATGGTCGGATGACGAAACGACACCACCACCACCACCGCGGCCAGTACAATCAGTACACCTCCAACAAAGACTGGTCTGGACACAGCCACCCCCAGGCCCTCCACAACTGCTACCAGGAAAACTTTGTGGCATAGGCCATGGAAGGAGTTACCCTAGACCCGGGGCAACTAGACCTGGGGTACCAGGGACAGCTATACAATGAATGCCAAGGTCGGTGCCACAGCTGCTGATGAATTCTAAACCACAACCAACACCACAGATAATTCCACCCCGTAAGCCATCAACGGACGTGGTATATTACAAAAGAAAGGTTTAGAACATCATGGATGAAATATGTTGAACACTGAACATGATCAAGGAGTCTCCGATAATGGTTTCGACAATGCAGAGTTTTATTTTCCCAAGATGTTGACAATGCATGGGTGATAAAATGTCTGAAGGGGTGGTAAGGAAATTGTAACAACTTGTTCAGACATTTTGTCACCCATGCATTGTCAACCCAACCCCCCCTCCCTCTTTCCCATACCGAACTCAGGTAAAGTACAAATAAATCTTAAAGGAGAACAGAAAGGCGAAATCGCGATTGCACATATTTGCATGTGAACGTGAGATTAGTTAGTTCAATCGCTAGTCTACTCCGTAAAAATAATCCGGAATTTATTACTTACGCGGTTGATCAGGATTGAAATGCCGAAGTCGGCCGAAGATTATGGATTTCACCACCCACGATTCCGCGTTTGTGACGTCACGTTTTAGCGTTAAGAATGCGGGATAGGTACGGCGCTTCAGTTTATGACGTTTAGAACGTTTATGACGTCGGAATGTAATTAAATCACAACTAAAGATTACAATTCAATATGCACATGTCCATAGTTTGATTGCCATTAACAAAGAATATACAATGTCATTA
>JAVBJR010000640.1:0-3364 GCA_031546965.1 Dysgonomonas sp. | reverse complement strand
ATTTGGACTGTAGAAAGAATGATTAAAATTAAAACTATGAGTTCATTTCTTTTCTTTTTTAAAAATTTATTAAAAATGTTTTAACAGATTGAAGTTTGTGTGTCTTTGGACCTGTACAGAGAGGCTAGGAGGGGGAAAATTGTGGTATGTGAGGCCTGAAGTTGCAGCAAATACTTTGCAGCCACGTGCTTCACAGTTGCACGTTGGTGCTAGGCCTAATTTTCCGATTTTGAACAGAAATGCCAAATAAATGTCGTGTACCTTGTAAAAATCGTCAGGATAGCAGAAACAAGGAAATATCTTGGTGCAGGTTTCTTGCAGATACAGAAATTCGCCTAAAGCGGATGCAATTACTAAATATAACAAAGAATGTGACAAAGTCCAGTAGAGTATGCTCTGCTCACTTCAAGCCAGAAGATTTTCTTTCCAATGGCCAGAGAAGGTATTTGCGGAAGAATGCAATACCAAATGAACCCCCTGTACCCAGGGAAGCTCAGGTAAGCATTTTCCGTATATACTTTGGTCGCAGAAAATACGAACAAACCTTGTTAAAGGATTAAAAAGGGGGAGAGCAAATCCACTATTGTTCAGACGTACACAAGCAATTAGCACCCTAATTTTGCCAGGGGAGGGTGAGTACACCTGCAAAGAAAAGGAGATTGAACAATGAAAGAAATAAACTCACTTTATTTAAAACATGATCGTATGTGACTGAACAATAGCGGATGTGCTCTCCCCCTTTTCAATCCTTTAACAAGGTTTGTTCGTAGTTTCTGCAACAGTAGTATATGTTATCATTATCACAATAAGAAAATTATAAATTGAAATACAGTTTTGACATAAAATTGACACATTGCTGGTTATCTACATGTAATCAAAAGTAATTAGTATTGCTGTAATAAATGTCCAACAAAATTAATTTTAATGGTACACAAAATAACGTGTACACCCTAGTAATGTCCTGAACTTTTGATTCCTACACTCTAAACAATTTTAACACCCTTTAAGGTGCAACTGCAATGTCCCATGGGGAACTCCTTTTAGGTGCAATATCACTCACTGTTACGTGGATATATCTCACAGTAACACCTTATTATCAGTTTTTCACTAACTTCAGTACTCCGTTGCTATTACTACTGTATTATCACTTGTTTACAACCACAGCAATGGAGTAATGAAGGTAGAGAAAACCTGATAATAAGGTGTTACTGTGGGATATATCCACGCAAGGAGTTGGAGGTTAGAAGGAGAAGCAGGCCACTGCCATAAAACCGATTATATGCTAGGGGCGTGTCATTTGCGCATGCGCAGCCTCGTGTTCTATTTTGGCCGCCATGTTGATGCGAGCTGCATGCAGTTTCATGGCACATTTTCACTGACTGTTCAACGAGTTGTTTTTCTATCAGGTAATGTCGGATATCCTGTATTAGGAATTCAAAATAACATGTTTATTAGCTCTACAATTATTAAAAAATATTGTTTCACATTATTTATATGGATTATGATGGCATGAATTTTTCAGTTTTCCATTAATTACAATTGCCTTAATTGACAACGAATTTCTTATTTTCTTAACATTTAAGCTTGGACTATTCGTCCAAGATTTAAGTAATCTGTCCATTGCTAAATTCATTACCCAATGACTTGAACCACATTCCTATTCCTTGAAACAGGTACTTCTCCGATGTCAAGGTTATAGTCGAACTCGCCTATTCCCCTGAGTGTGCTGTGATCCTGGCATCAACATGGCGGACGCAACATCCGGGTTTCGTGGCGTCATCACAAACGAGCATACTTTCACGCCTCCCATACCAACTACGCCTCCTTCTAACCTCCAACTCCTTGGTTGGACCATCCTTGTTGAAGGCAACAGAAAACACAGCTAGTAGACCATGGCATGGCACCATCCATGTCGAGGAGACGGGACTCCAGGGCAGACCCAAAGATGTTCACTACAGTGTCCAGAGGGGCACCAGTGAAGCAGCAGTGCTTGGATGCTTGGAGCCAGAACAGGATGATCATGGGGGATCCAAGGTGTGTTGTCAAGTTCAACGCAGGGATTTTTCTTGAAGCAAGCGCTTTTACGCCTAGCGCTGCCAAGCGGGCAAAAAGTGAAAATCGCGTAGCTTCGAAAACGGAGACGTTGGTGGTTCGTAAACTTCGTAGACGAAGCCAGCGAAGCACAAAAATCAACGGAAATCGAGACAACAGAAATCGCTACCAGCAGGTAGGTGAGAATTCCAATTTCGAAAGCAGAATTTTGAACGCATATTTAGTGTCTAAGAACGCGTTTTAACTCGCGATGCGAACGGAAAACTCGCAGTTTACGCCGATGCGGCAAAGTTTCGAAACGTGAACAACAACGTTAAACTACGTGCCAAATCGCGAAAAGCAGCAGGGGGAAACTCAATGTCCGATGCCGAAAGTTGGATTTCGCCCCTGGTTTACTATTTTTCGGATGCCACAATGTTTTAATTCAAAAGAACGGCAGAAATAACTTCAATACGTCGCCGTAAAGAAAACAAAATTGAACTGCCATTTCTATGACGTCATCTATTGAGACTAGCGACAGCGCGTGGCGCCATCTACCGAAATTGGTGTGCACCACACCGGGAAAACAGTAATTTACTATTAACCCCGGTGAGTTAAACTACTTAACAACTCTAAATTATCAGATCAACGTAAAATCCGACGATGGAAAAGGGTTAACCATTAATTTATCTTTGTGTTAGCACAATTTCAGCTGATGGCCATCACTTATGGAATTTTGTCAAGATATACAAAATTTCTGGATGTTCATCACAGCTTTATGCAACTCATCAGTAATTTTCTGGTAAGTATGCCTCTCAAATTTTGACTAATATCTACGAATAAACTGCAATTTCCAGATTATTCGAGATAACACCCATTTTAATGCAAATGTAATCGTGTAGGGATCGCGAAAAAACGCCTTCCGACAGACGGTAGTAGCCAATTACGCAAAGCGGCGCGAATTACAAAATTTTGAAAGTGGCGAAGTTGGTGGACCAAAATTCCGATGACGGAAAAACAGACCGCAAACTTCGATGAAAAGTTACGGAACGGACACAACAAACAAAAAACAAGTAACAATTAACATTTAAGTTTTCTGGCGCTGCAGAAGCAATTTTCGTCACTTGAAAATGCTAGCTGCAACTAGAGTTTACTTTACTAACTCTTAAAAAGTTAGGCAAAGCCAACATTTTTGAGGTTGATTCTGCAGAGCCCTTTCATCCTCCTGTGACTTTAAGTCAATAATTGTCTTCCACCGAAATTTTGTGCCATATATTTCGAAATCCTTTGTACCATTAGTTCTTGAGGAATGCAGTGCTGATATATTATTTTT
>JAVBJR010000454.1:0-2651 GCA_031546965.1 Dysgonomonas sp. | reverse complement strand
AGGGGAATATGAATTTTTATGCTGTAATTCTCATTGGATCGATTAATGGCTCAATTTCTATCATAATAATTGCGCAAATATACGTTTTACAATTTTTGCAATTACATTTAGCAACCAGAACCAATACGTAACTAACCTCTTGGAAGCTGGGGTCACACGAGCATATAAAATCGGAAGGCTGCTTGATAGCAAATCTGCTGTCCGTTTTCACCCCAGTCACACTGATCAATTGTCTTAAAAAAAAAACGGTGACCTTCAAGAAGGTCGTTTCAGGCTAATGTTATGTTTACATCAGTATTTTCAGTTGTTGGTCGCAATAAACATTACGTATATTTTGTATTGCAACTAAATATACAAACATTTATATGTCTAAGAAAAAAATAATTATGCATTATTATCTTTATTTTTAGGTATATGAATGACCACTAATCACCTGCCAATTTTGTCATATGCCCTATTCCACCTAGTTCAAAATTTAATTGCTTAAGCTCGAACTACAAATAGTCCGCATATTCATTCACATTTGACATGTTTACAGATGGTTTTAATATGGCTGTCAATACCATCCATTGACTTTGACTTTTTATCTTAGGACAGATTTCTGCATTGAACAAATTCAACTGCAAATTTCAGTGTAACAAGTAACATTCTTTTTCATTCGTTTTCATACGCTCGTTTGACCTCCAGTCTAAAAAAGGACAATGTAAATTGTGCAATAATTACCCCAATTCATATTATTTGCAAAGCAAATTTACCGGAAATTATGCTGCCAGTCATCCAACTGAAATTTGCAGAAAAGAATAGTGTTCATTGTGACGTCAAATGATTCATTGTCACATAAAAAACGACTAGCTGTTGCTTTAATTACTTTATCGTTGATGAATCTAGAAAGTTTTTCATTTGCGTTCCTAAGAAGGAGCACTATGTCAACGTTTATACTTTTCCTGGTGCACAGGTTCTTGCAACCAACTCGATTTTAATTTGCGAATATCTCGGTAAGGAAAATGTGAAGGTAAAATGTCTATTAAACCAAAAATATTTTAAAAGATATATTAAAGAACACCTCATTCATTTTCTATATCGCTATCTTTAGATATTAATTTTTTAGAATGAATATGCAATGAATGAAGTTTACAAAATGTAACTTTTTCTACAAAGATTATATTTGCAAGAATACCTACCACAATGAGATAACAGCATTTTTCAGTAACATCTTAAAACTAATCGATCTCACATCTAGGTTAAACAATAAAGGTTTTATGAAACTCAGCTGACACTAAACATTTTTTGACATGTTCCTGGACACATGAATCTGCAATATGCAACACGGCAACTTGTGGAATGCTCATGCATGTAGGATACAGACATGGGCATTCACCATACTTTACTGTATATTTGAAAGCACCTTATTTTGAAAAATTATTAACTTTAGAACAGTATGAAGAATGAAATAATTATTAAATCATCAGTTTTGTAATATAATGTGTTCATTTCATGCCAATTAAAAACTCTTCCCGCACAATAAATATGTCGGTTACTATCGTAAATAATCGATTTCAGCAATCTCTTTATCCACACACAAACT
This sequence comes from Dysgonomonas sp., assembly GCA_031546965.1. Lineage (GTDB taxonomy): Bacteria > Bacteroidota > Bacteroidia > Bacteroidales > Dysgonomonadaceae > Dysgonomonas_A. Next base: position 1,066 of record JAVBJR010000454.1, on the reverse strand, counting down.
ACCACCAAAATAAAACTCAAGTTGACTTACAATGAATGAATGCTTCATCTTTCTCCTCATATCCAGAACTAAACAATCACCTTGGTTGCACAGGATTTTTTGACAAGATGGTTTTTGTAATTTAATTTTACAACTTTTGCCTGTTTTGCTGGACAGGACATTTATTATTCTGACTAATACAGATCATCTTTTTCGAATGTCACTGTTAAAACTTTGCTTTCAAGACATACAATATTCAGGAAAAAACTATTTCGGAAAACCTTAATTCGACTATAGTGGCCTACGTACTGTATAAAAAATTAAATACAAAGTTTATTATTCCTGTTTGTTTCCCTCCAGAGGTTTAAGAAACAAGTCCTCCCTCTCACATAAATAATCATAAATGCAATTTGCACACCATGTAGGTTCATTTGGAGCCAACTTTATTAGTTTATTATTCATGACTGCAACCACACATCATGAATGCTCAGTATGTAGACGTTGCAACTAAATAAAGCTGCGCATTGTGCATTCAAAGCTCATTAAGCATTAGTTCGGAAAACTGCATACCTAGCAGATTTTCTTATAATTAAAGTTTTCAAATGCAATTCAAGCAGAGTGCAATTTAAGCTATTCCGATACAGCCTACACATACATTACTGAAGTTACAATACCTTGGAGTATAATAAAAAAAATGCTATATATGCATGAAGCCATGATTTAATGCTGAATCATATAACAGGACGTGAACAATACAAAATAGTGGTATAGGTACACATATCAGGCTAATTAATTAGTCACTTAAAAATTCCATGTTCGTAATATTCAAATGCAACTAACTGACGCCATTCAGTTGTATTTTGATCTAAATCAGATAGCATATGTACACAATTATATCCAGAGAGAAATTAATTTTCCACGTTCTCATATTGAAACCAAGTAATGCTGAATATGTATATTTAACATATTTTGAACTCAGTAGAAACTACTACAAAATTAAGCCCTGTATAAAAAGTCGACTAAATAACTAGCCTGAAACGTCTACATTTCCTTTATGTTATTCCTTTTCGGATTTACTGCCAACACA
>JAVBJR010000134.1:0-2690 GCA_031546965.1 Dysgonomonas sp. | reverse complement strand
ATGTAGAAGATGGAAGCCGAGATGTAAATGCAGTTAAAATGAATTAAATATTCGTATCCAGACAATTGAAAACCACTTGAATGTGTAAGTTGTTCACCAGTTGAATGCTAATTCACCAATTGGTGTTCGAGAAAATCCATGGTGGAATTTAATTATCTTCTGCGAACAACACGAATAATATACTTTAGTAAATTTGTCTCGCTAGATGGCGCAGTAGTAGTAGTGAATTATAATGCAATTGTTTTTATCTTCACAAAGTTTGTCTCATATTATACCGAGACAGAAATTGCACAATATTACTCCAATAATGCTTTAACATGGCTTCAATATTTGAAACATATGCCTACAATATAATCAAAATGGCTTTGATTCAATATTCTTACATATACAATGCATTCCAATCCAATCTTGCAGCAAAATTTTGATTGGTTGGCTGCATTACCCGCGGATGAGCTAGTACAAAATAACCCCGCCCACCTCTTGGCACACCCAATAGGAAAGCAATGGAGCCTCCTTGATGGAACAATACGCCTAACATAACCCAAAAAACAGCAAAACTGGGCACATTCAAAAACTGCAAACATGACCGTGTTACATAATGTTATGAAATATAAAACTGGAAATTCACGTTGAAAGCCATGTTAACAGGGCTAACATGCTATGTTCATGCTATTTGGTTTTTGAATGCGCCTAGTGCAGCATGTGAATCATGTGTAAGCTTGGCCACACCCCTTCCTAGGGGTTCTCCAGAGTGTTTCCAAAGGTAAAAACGTAAACATTGCAGAAAAATCATAAAATGTAATGTGAATTGGCATTTGATGCGCTTTATTATCACGGCAAAGAAGTGGGAGCGAAAAACAATTTAAGTTGTAAAGTTTGGGTTGCACGAGAGATAATACAGGGCACTACTTTTTGTAGTGGAGGGTTGTGCAACCACATCGCACCCTCATTTGCTGCAAGATTGGATTGGAATGCAGTGTAGTATCATCATTTTTAATATCTGTCCAATACGGTAATTATTGTGAATGTGTGTGGGACATATACAGTATTAGAGTGTAGCATAAATGTCATTTGACATTTGATCATTAGTAAACATGAAATGCATTAATACAGCTTTCAATCAGATAAGTATATTCACTAAATATGAACATTATTAGTAGGCTTGTGTCGAATAATAGTTTGACAAAGCAGTATGATAAATTGGCTTAAATCCTCTCGCAAAGGGATCAATCCCCAATAATTAATATACATGCATGAAGCTGTCAGTGGTCCATAGCACAGGATCAGGATGCGCACGCAACGCCATGTTAATGTGTAATATTAGCATAGGAGAATATTAATGAGCAACCAGCGATTTGGAGCCATTCAAGATAGGCAAGAGCAGATGGTGGCGATCCTCGGACAGTAATAGCGCTAAATTAGCCGTTCGCGACAATAAAATGGCCACGTTTGGTCCCAATGGTCCGAAAGAGTCTCTGGAAACAGCAAAGCATAGACCTAATAGCGTGTAATTACTGACGCTTCACTCGTCAGTTGCCGGCCTCAAATAACGGACAGAACAACTTTTTTTCCCTTTTATCCCCTTCAATTGTGCGAGCCGACACGCCTCGATAGTTCCGTAACAGTCCGATAGGGGAACCAATGACGTGGTCCAATGGCGAGTGAACGCGTCATTGTCCATATATGCTCGATTGGGCCAGCAGGCGAATCATAACCCCTACAGAAATTCTAGTGAGTAGCATGCTATTGTAGTCGCACTATAGTCTATTCCAGTCCAAGATTTCAGCAAATACGCGAATGATGTGGATGCGTAACCCTCCACTACCGTAAAGTGCTGTATTAGTTCCCTCCCAAATAACTTTCCCTGGGGAAATGGTTAGGGTAGGGTAACTTAAATGGATTCCAAAATAATCAAACTATTGGTTTATCACTCTGCTATAAATTCAGAGTGGTGACCAGAATGCGAGTTATAAGTTAGTTTCATTTGACCGTGGGCCAAATCCTGATACTATAGGTATAACATCGGTTTTAAATGTTATATAGTGATCATAGATCAGGTTGAGGATTGATTATTAACTCTTAATATTTGGAGGGGGAATTATTTGGGTAGGGGAAATTATTTGAATTTCTCGGTACAGGGCCAAAAAAGCCAAAACCAAATAATTTCCCTTGGGAACTATTACAGCACTTTATGGTACAAGAAAGTGCCCTGTATTGTTTCCTTTTTAATTGAAGTTTTACACTCTATAGTCAGTTTCACCTCAACCTGATACAAAATCCGTGATTGGCCGACACGTTACACGCTCATGGGTACATGAACTACGCCATTTGTATAGTCCAGCCAATAGCAACGGACTGAAATATACTATAGAGTTGAGCTTCAGAGTAGCACGTTTATGATGCACACTACACTCAGTATAAAATGAAAACCTGCACTAAATTGAGAATATAACTTTGGTGATATAATAATAATAATAAGTATATTATGTCAACTTGTCTAAGTAAAACCTGCTAATGCTGGAAGATATATAAGTTGTTCCTCGATCTCATCACTAAACTATCTATTATTTTAAAATAGTTCAAGAAAAATAAAATATAACACTGCAAAATTGAAAAATGTACAGGGGAGATTAGTTGTTTTGTTTTATTTCACACCCTAAGGTATAGAAAGGGGATTACATACAATACTA
>JAVBJR010000013.1:0-3337 GCA_031546965.1 Dysgonomonas sp. | reverse complement strand
AAATGCCAGACTACACCAAGCTTCAATTACAATCACAAATGTCACAGATCATTGTAATTCCAAGGTGCAACAATTGCAGTTGCACCTCTTCTGATTGTTTTCATATATGGATATATACCACGTAACTGCTACCAATTTTTAGTTATTCCTCAACAGGCAACACTTTAGGACCACCCTGTATATTACATTGCATCAGCTAGGAAACTGGAATAAATTTTAAAATATCAAAGCAAGTACACGTGGAAAGATTACATGTCTGCATCCGGGGAAGTGACATAATAACTGCTGATACTATGTATACTATTATAATCTACAACATGGGGGATAGTGCATCACGCGCTTGTATATTTTAATTCTATGTAATAATAAAATTCGTGGATTTGTAGAAGTATAAAGCTATATTACATACCGTCAACCCTCTTTTTTTTTAGCCCCGTTTGTCCAGTCAAAGTTTGTCTACTACGTATAGTGAATTAATGCATCCACTCTTCATAAATCTGCACATTGATGGGCTGCTGCATTTTACTTCAAGTCCAAAAAGTTCTCAAAAGTATTAATTTCACTGCATGATGATGACCTGCATAATTTACGTCCACAACACATGTAAATTACAAGTAATATATGCATTTGTCATCGTCATCAACCACCAGTCTATGACGTCACATATGCCTGCATCAACACTATTTTGCTGCTATAGGGGGTTCCCCATCATAGGGAGTTCCCCAAAATAAATCGACCCAAGGCAATTATTTTGCCAATTTGGCACCGATTCAACTAGACTGATATTCTAGCATGTCAACAATATGTGAATACAGTACAAACTCCGCTGTGGGCGATTTTCTATGCGAATTCATCACATGTACTGGCAAATCATTTATTATATAAATAATAGCACTGCAGAATATTGAATCTACATCAACTGCTATGAAACACTCGTAGACAATCGTGATAAACCGGCTAACATTATACCACCAAATATTTGCTCATGTAGAACAATATTATTGGAGAGATTATATTTCACGACCTCAATGATGGAATCTTTACAAAGAAACTTGAATAACATTGTTTTTTAGAAGTCATCATTTTGAAGTGAGTATGTATGTACAGGTTTTCAATGATAAACACAAGTATAAAAATGTAAAATGCAATGAGATTCATTGAAATAATTGAACAGCCGCCAAGCAAGCTGCTTGACAAGTTCCAAAGGCTGTCTTGTGCTTTCAGCTCACAACAATGTGATAGCAGTCTGACAGTCAAGCGTTTATAGCGCAATTTATATAATAGGATGATATTAAATCAACCAGGAACAAACAAATGAATTGCAAAATGTCAGAAGCACTCGTGAGTGATACAGTAAGATTACACATTCCCAGCATCAGGGGAAGCACCGTAATACTTGTTTATTTTTAATACTGCTTAGAAAATTATCACAATGATAACACGACGTATTAATTGCGAGGAGAAGACTGGAATTATCTATAAATGACAAGGGAAAAGTAGGCTATGTCAAAAATGTTGGTTATTTTAATTCTAAAAATCGTGATTTCGTATAGCAACATAAAGCCGCATGTTTAGGTTACCACAGCTTTTACTCCTATTACTATTTGCTAGCTTTGACTAGCCATGCATATAGTACATGTACCTCTATATATTATATGCACCAGGCAGATAAGAAAAATGATCCATATCAAATAACTTTCTTAATAATTATATATAATATAATCAAAATATTGGAGGATTGTTTCATGGACAAATAGGAAGTCATAGATGCGCTTTACAGTTTATTGGTTGAATTTACAGGAAGACCCTTATTTCACGTTCAAACGATTTCTAACTTCGCGACAATTTGAGATAGGTGATCAGTTCCAATGGGAAAGTTATTGAACGAGCAGAAATACACAGGGTGGGACAGGTTCCACAATTTTTCAAACATTATTTTCGATGCTATTAATAGTTTAATCACTGCGCTGCATGCAATCAATGCGCAAATCATATAGTAATGTGTGATGCAGTCAAGCTGCACTGCTGGTTAAACACACCCAGTGTTCAAAATTTCATTTTAATTGCTAAATAAAGACGGGGACTACTTGCATCATGGGCCAAAGTGTATCAAGCTATCGTGTTTTTATTCTAACTTTTAAAAATTGTGAATTTGTAGTTGCATAAAGATATTACATACAGTCAACCCTCTTCATAAGAGAACATTTCCGAAATCCCCGACCAGTCTCTTACATCCGGGTTCGGCTGTATTTGCAAAATCTTTCTTGAATAGTCATATATACAATATTCTACCTGATTGTATGTGAGAAAGCACTGCAATAGAAAATCGCAGTGAAGTGGCCGACGTTTTACAACCAAATTTTTGAAAACTGAACAATTCAGACCTATACAATTTACCACTCAAGAAAAGTAGAATGATATTATTGGAGACATTAGTTTTTTTAATGCTTTGTCAATTGACAAAGCAACTGAAATTATATTTTTCAGAAGGCAACAAAGTACGCATATGTGTAAAGGTTTTCAATAATATATAGACGTAGACAGAATTATAAAACGAAAAAATACAATGAGATTTATTTATACATTTCAACGGTTTTACAAGTGACAGAACAGGTTGTTTTTATACAAGAGATTTCATGGAGTTGGCAAAAACAAAGCCGCCATACAAGCTGCTTGACAAGTTCCAAACGCTGAATTGCATGCCACGATGGCGGCAGGAGTACCAACTCCTGCAGTAATTGTTCCAAATGTGGCTCCTGCTGCTGCATAACATGCCACAGCCACAGCAGCACATCCAGCATAGCAGATTCCCTGAGCTGCAGGTCCACTGTCAACCACTGAAATCTGCGTTGCCAACACCCCAAAGATGGCGAATAACTTCAATATCGCTTTCATTGTCCTGCATATTAGTAAATATGTTAATAAAACAAATGTATTCCCATATTAGAACATACTCCAATAACAAATATCATTCAAGACCTTTGTGGATATGTTACAAAATTAGTGAACTTATTACAGTTTACTATACTGCATGTACACAATGACTTTTCATCACTGATTAAAGCATAAATTTAACCAGAATCACGTTATAAGATTGTATCAGATTATGAATGCAAGTGTTATACATTGAGTTAAAGTAAAAATAGTATTAAATAGTTTACTTACACTGAATCCTTGCAGCGATGTACGTACAGTATATGTACAATACTTGGAGAAATCCAGCTATAGGTGAATGTCTTAATTGTGCTTTGAATTCACAATAATGTGGTATCAGTGTGACAATCCAGCTGAATTTATACTCTACATAGGATGATATTACATCAACTTCTAAACCGGG
>JAVBJR010001087.1:0-2682 GCA_031546965.1 Dysgonomonas sp. | reverse complement strand
GTCACTGGGTAAAGGTGAACATGCAACAGCAAGCCTCAAATATACCCAAACCCCCCAAAAACCAGTAGTCAGGTCGGGGGGAGGGCCCTCTAGACCGCAATCTTTCTTGAAACGGACAGTAGATGGCTATAATGTGGGGGTGGTGGGAGAAGTGATTCACAACTGTTACATCTCCCCATCCCTTCATCAAAATGACACACAGAAATAAAGTGTCCAAAAATTACACAATCCAGAAACAAAATCCAACTTGGAAAACATAATGCAAACGAATAAATACAAAAGAAAAGCGCACGCGCAGTGGCCCAAAATACAAAAGCAAACAGCGCAAACATCGAGCTCATGGCGCAGTACTCGCTTGGCTTCCAGACATCAGCGGCATGGAAAATTCGAGGGTCGATCCTTTAGCAGCGGCATGCAGTGATAGGAAGTCAGAGATGGAGAGTATCAGCAACGGTCTTGGTCTTTGGCAGCTGGCAAGTCCAAAACATCAGCGCAGGCAGCGGTCAGATGGAGCAACATTAGCCACATGCTTGGTGATGCCAAAGGGATGTCCACAACAAGACTATCCTCACAATCATCAGCTTCAGACAAGGCAGCAGATACCATCAACTCGCAGATCTTGGCATTGTGGCATACACATTGAGGGCAATGGACTCCAGGGCAGGCCCAAAGATGTTCACCACTGTGTCCAGAGGGGCACGCACCAGTGACGGAACCTGGAAAGTTGAGGTCGCGGAGCTGCAGCGACTGGAGCTGGAACAGGCCGCAAATGGGTTTCACAAGGTATGTCTCAAATCCAAAGGACCTGAGCTTCTGGGCCCGGCAGTTGGTAGGCAATTGTTGGTCTGACATCCACATCCATGAGGCTAGTAGGTACCTGGTCTACAAGCTCGTGATCAGAAGACCGGAAAGGCTTACCCCATTGCTCATCCAGAGACATTACAGGAAGAGTGTGCCACTAGATTCTAGGTGCCAACACGGGGGACATCCAGAAGTTTGGCTCCACAAGTGTCTCAGTTGACATATGTTAACGACCTTCAAGGAAAGTTCTAAGGAAACTTCCAGAAGAGGGCTTCGGAATGTAGCCTCGCACAACAGGTTCATCGGTCCAATGCTGCCATTTTCGCAAGCGCCTTTACGCCAAAGCGCTGATTAATGGGCAAAAGCTGAAAATCGCATAACTTGTTTTTTTTGTCTTTCGGTTCTTGCCTAGCTGTCATTCATCTAATTAATCCACCCTTGGCATAGCAGTGATCATATTCAATATTAAATAAGTACACCTGATCTACTTGCCATGGTGGTTTGAAATATTGGCGTAGCGCTTCACTTTAAAATGGCGGAAAAGATCCGATTTGGTAGGCGTGGCTATAGGTGAAAAGTCGCGAATGTGGTGACGTCTTTGGCTACAAGACTGGGGCCACTTCGTCAATCTTGCTTTTGGCTCCTTGATAGGAGACTGTGTGGCGCATTGGAGGCCGCCATTGTTAGTTTGCCGCTCGACTCGCAGGTGACGTACGTGGTTGATGACGTCATATGGTGTGTCATTTGACCACTGACAATTGACCAGTTATGATTTGATGCGGTTTTTGCGCCGTATTCGAACCACAGATTCGAACGAACTGTGATTCCAACATTCCATTTCTGCAAGGGACATAAATTAGCACTATCTGGACAATCAAATCCAAATAACTGAGTTATGCAATGTGTGAGCTTGAAATTTATAATTGCAATACGTATTTACAAAAATGTATTGTTATTGCAGGAATCTTTTTGCTGTCCTTAAAATCCTGGAAATATATACTGGAATTTTTTCTTAATCCTGGAAAATGTATCATTTTTGACACTTTATTATTACATAATTTTCATTAATTAATTACTGTGTTCCTCTTCTAATTTACTTGGAACAAAATATCAATTAAGCATGAGAATTTTGAAATTTCATGGTTCATTCCACATAGTATTTAAAGGATTAATGTGGTTTGTTATGTAATTATCTTTCACTTTATATATTTTGTGTCCTGGAAAAAAGTTATAAGTTATAAATATCCATGAAAATACTGTAGACACTCTGTATTGGCAAGTATTTAAACTGTACGTCGATAAATACTTATGCAATTTGGGTCATTTTGAATGTTTTAAACATATTACGGAATTGTTTGATAAAAAGAATAATAAACGGTCTTTTATTCTTTATTTGCATATATTTATCTTAAATTAATAATTCACGCATAATTGTTTCGCCTCAATGGTATTTAATAATACCAAGAGTAGATAATACAGCTTTGACGTCACAGACAACGCCCTAAATGGGCTGCAAACAACCCCTCCGGTTGTCACAATACTCCACTCCTTCGATAGAGCTAAGTATTTAAAAGATATTAAATGAAATCAGGGAATTATTGATTTATGGCAGGGAAAACAGATACTGTAAAAGTGGATATTTTCGCGGGGCTAAATTTCCGCGGGGCAGGAGCCAGTTATAACTACTATACAAAGCCCTTTTCCGCGTTTACAAACAAGGGGGAAAGGGGAATGTTGAAGGTGAACCAATTCCTTCACAATTCAGCTCAATTTGTAAATGGGGTGTTTGGGTGTACTTGAATTCCGAGAAATACCAACCATGTGCAGGCATTTAGGTTACAAAATTTGGATGATAAAATGCACTTTTTCTGAACAATACTA
>JAVBJR010001225.1:0-2813 GCA_031546965.1 Dysgonomonas sp. | reverse complement strand
CGCCGAGTAATCTAACGTGTTGGAAAAGAGCGGTTATGCAATGTTTTATTTTATCTTGGGGGGGCTTCGCCCCCCCCTAACCCCCCCAAGAGCGGGGGCTCGCGCCCCCGCACCCCCCTAACCTAAACTTACCTAAAATAAACTAAACTCTTGGCGCCAAAATATACTGTGCGCCAAAATATCTGGCGCCAGAAGTTGCCGTGCACCAGAATGCTGGCCCCAAAACGCCAGCACCAAAATGGCGGCGCCGGAAAGTCCTGCTTCCCCACTTTTGTTTCAAACCAAAATGGCCACCCTAAAATCCAGACTAGGGCCAATTAAACCTAATTTGGTGGGGCGGTTATTCAAGGGAGACTAACCATAAACCCCTGTATTAAAATAAAATATATTCCTGTATAATATCTCAGGTTTTCATCATGCAAATTATAATTATTCAATATACTGTACAGTCAACCCTCATTATAACAGCCATGTTTGTATAAATTATTAGGTAAAGTTGCCTATTTATAATGAACAGCTTGTATTAATTAATTCACAAGTAACAGCACAAGTGTCAGAGGTTGTTAAAAAGAGCAGTGAAACATGTCTGTGGTGGAAACTGTGTATGGTGGAATATTTTACTTTTTTTTTGGACTATAGATTGCACTTTAAATTGTCTGAAATACTATTTTAAAGAGCATGTGAAACCTGTATGTGGTGGAAACCTGTCTATGGTGGAAACCCGTCTATGGTGGAAACCCGTCTATGATGGAAACCATGGTGGAAAATTTCACTTTTATTGGACTATAGACTGCATTTTAAATGTCTAAAACACTATCTTGGAAAATCTGTCTATGATGTAAAGCATTTCCGGTCCCTTGATATTCCACCATAGACAGGTTTTCACTGTTTTACTTATATATATATTGAAGGCTGCTACAGTGAGGGCCAACTGTACCCATTTCATGATTCAAATATTAAACACAACAATGTATATATGAAACCTGTCTATGGTGGATACTTTTCCCTGTCCCATGATGGTCCCATCACAGACAGGTTTCACTGTATTATATTTCATTGCAAAGTCTCAAACCTTATCTTGTCTATATATACTTGAGAGGGATGGGAAGGGAACAGCGATTAGTGCGCCCCCAAGTGGTGATTAAGGGATCTTGCGGCTTCTGGTCAGGGGCAAACTTGACAATTTTATCATTTTGGACAGATAAGATTTTGGGTGGAACGAGTGGGTCACTGTGTCCTTTGCCACACACCGAGTACACCCACCCATCTGCAAAACAAACGGGGAAAACAGTCTATTGGAACGGGGCCAAAAGAAAATGGCAAACTGAGTGTTCACACACTCAACTACGTATCCATCATGTCTTCCATAATTACTTTTCAACTGCACCAACAGGGGGCACAAAAAAAAGTACCAATGTGCCCCCTCTGTAAACAATAGACAATTTGTCAGCAAATGTACAACTGACATAGACCGAATCTTCCTTTTTGGTGCATCATCTATTATATACAGTCAAACCTGTCTATGTTGGAAAATTCAAAGTTTTTGGACCAATGGTTCATTTAAAAAAATAATCCTATGTAGGCCTATATGCTGGAAATCCTGTAAACTTATTCAGTCCCTAGAGATTCCACCATAGACAACCTTCACTGTACAAGTACAGTTAAACCTGTCTATGGTGGAAACGTTTTTGGGTCCCTTGATACATTTCACCATACACTGCAAATATTACTTTTCTTAATACATTAAAACCTGTCTATGGTGGAAAATAAATTATAATAAGAACTATGTATGGTGTAAATCTGTCTATGGTGGAAATTTTAACAGTCCCTTGATATTCCACCATACACAGTTTAACCCTGCACAAGAAAAATCACATTTGCAGTACAGTGAAACTTGTCCATGAAAAATGTAACTTATTTGGATCAATTAACGTTATATAATGTTTTACAACGTATGTAAGCTGGAAAACCTGTCTATGCTGGAAACATTTTGCGATTCCACCATATATTTTCCACTATAAACAGGTTTTCCACTATAAACAGGTTTTCCAGCATAGAAAGCTTTTTTAAACATAAATAATGCTGTCAATTGACAATTAAGTGACCCTTTTCATTATTCTCTCATTGGCTGAAAAAACCTTGGAAAAAATGGCGTCCTTAGCAAGAAAACTGGTTTTGAACCAACCAGATTGCATAATTTGACTCAATACAGCCTCCATATTGGCAATGGGAGGTTCTTAGTGAAATTGGTCAATTGACCCAAAAGTTTAAAATTTTCAAACATTGACAATTTCCACCTGAAACAAGATTCACTGCAGTACTGTATTTCCATTGCAGACAGATTATACTGTATATTACACTTTTAAATGGTGGCGCCATCTATCGGTCAAACACCGTACTAATAAGTAGATGTAATCCACCCTAAACACATTATCAGAGCTCTTTGATATCAACACTTTTTTCAATATTACATTGTTCAATGAATTGCATTGTCAATGTTTGAACCATTTGATGTACTAAAGCAGTACTAAAGTGAGAGCTGTCTATGGTGGAATTAGAAGGACTGGGATTCCACCATATACAGGTTTTCACGTACTGTACATTGTTTTTGTAAAGTAGTATAGACACTTGTTAAGTTGTTTTGAGTGGAATTAACATTTTGACAAGTTCGTTTTTGTCCTTTTTGCACAAGTTGGGAACTTTATTTGGTCATTAAACGTCTGCAAACAAAGTTGCAATCATTTCAGATATTATAATAACGTTCTTCTTCGATCTTCAACTCAGCCATTTTGTTTTTGCCACCAAATTCAATT
>JAVBJR010001095.1:0-3462 GCA_031546965.1 Dysgonomonas sp. | reverse complement strand
CAACATTAATGTATTCTGCAGAAACAACCATTTTCCCATGATACTATATTAATGACATCATTTTTGGTTTTGTATAGAGTTAATATTGCTACAAGTATTAAGGGATGTGTACCAAGACTGTCAATAAAGTGATAAAGTAATGCCATTTTCGTTTGAAGGTTAAAAATGTCACTTGTCCCATGCAAATTGTGTCTTCTGTTCTGTTCAAAACATATATTTACATCTACTATAGCATCAAATTGAAGATCTTATTTCCAATGGATAATTCAAGTAAGTTTTACATCTTTGCAAAGTACCTACATAAAATATGTACTTATGGCAGTTGAAACTTACATCATGAAATCAGTGTTTTGTAATTTAAAATTTGCCAACTGCAAAAAAATTTCATAGATACATAACAGACAAATACTGTATTTGCAAGGCCAGGAGTAGGAACTTTTTTAAATTGTTAACTTATTTTTGCACGTTATAGTTTGTTTGGCAATGCCACATATCCCTGCATAATGATTATAAAATTAACAAAAATCAACCTCTTTTACAAACATGCATTGTATCATACATAAGTGTGCCAGTTGGCTTTTCCCATGTGACAATTAAGTAGTTTTGCCATTGTATTTATTGCATGCAGTTCATATTAGGAACATCTTAGAAATAGTCCATGCAATTTGAATGTTCTGTAAATAATTAGTCCATGTGAGATTTATATAATTCAATGTACCATAAGAAATTATCATGTAAGGACTAATTAACCACAATTTTGAGTGTGTATTTTTTTCAGACAGTTACTTTACATAGGGCTTTTTAAGTGACATAACTATACATCTTCAAGAGTTGGACAAGTAGGCCTGTATTTACTACAAATCCATAAGTTAAAATATGTTATGAAACTCTCAATACCTATCAAAACCTAGCTAGCTCAGTTCTGCAGCCATTAAATGTTAAGTAATATATATTTAGGCGTCTAACAGATAACTCACTGTTCAGAACAAAGGAAATGCTTCCTGCTTGCTTGTTTATAGGGTTCAATGTTCAACTTGCATTCCAAGTGGAGTCTCTGTAGTCTTGTGTTCATTTCTGCTAGGTGGCGCCACTGTCGAATTTGTTTCATTCTACAACTCCATGGCATCAAGATGGCATCCAAATCAGACCTGGACATATTATATATACACATGCTTTCTGACTTACCTCAGTGACATATTAATAATTATTCTACTGGCTTTTTGTATACATAAATCAAAGACCAGCTGTATCTACTCTTGCTAATATGGATGACATGTTTGAATTTTTGATATCACTTGACTTTTGCTTGTTGCAGGCACAAAATGCACTACAAGTGTCTGACCTTGCATCACTTCCATTGCTGTCCCAGAAACTGCAACAGGCATTCAATCTATTGGAAATTATTACAGAACTGACAAATGAGGTGAGTGGACTGTGAATTAAGTTAATTAAACATCTATTTCAATTTAGATTTTGTTTCAATGAAAAATGTTACATCGTGTTCAAATGCATTTCAGGCACACAATGAAATTGGAAATCTTCAACACTCACTCCATGGAATTATTGAACAAATAGATATTGTTCTCGGAAATGGAACACCACAAATACAGCCATATACTTGTCCAGTTGAAGAAAGTTTAGGAAGACCAAGGTTTGAATATACTGTATGTCATTTTGATATTAGTAATGGGTAATAATTAACTATGTGTTCTTTCAGATACTGTATAGCAGCAGATCAAATAATGATGTTGAGAGATACCGGACTATCTTGGAAAGCAATTGCTAGGTGTTTGAACATAAGTACAACTACACTTTCCCGTAGACGTGAAGAATTTGGCATGAATGAGACACACACCGATATATGTGATGCTGCACTGCATACAATTGTGGCAAGCTTATTGTCTGAAACACCAAACGCTGGCGAAGTTTATATAACTGGTGGGCTTCGTAGCCAAGGGGTCCATGTACAGCGGTGGAGAATCAGGAATGCGTTGAATGAATTAGACCCTATTGGGCGCATGTTTCGAAGACGAACTGCTATACGTCGTAGAGTGTACAGTGTGCGTTCACCAAATTCTTTATGGTACAGTATTTTAAAACTGAAGCACTGCCTTGAAACACATGTAACTTAACTAACAATTGACTAAGGAAATTTCCTATTTTTTGGACCATTTTTATTTGACAAGGACTTAGATTCATGCACTCCAAAAATTACAAAACACTTGTATTCACCATTTCATCCATATACATTTGGTCATCCAAAAAATATGCACTGTATTAGCGACACTCGCAGGTGACACCAATTGTTGTAAAAATGAGATTTGTAAGTTAAACTTGCATTATCATTACCTTGTGATTGTAAGGAATGTCACCAGTAGGTTTTGGACACTTTGTTAAGTGACATTTAAAATAATGGCATTTTCCCTGCTTTTTATTTTAATTGAAGGACTTCAACAAATAATAATTATAGTTCAGTTGTTCGTTACAATTTACACAGCCAACAAAGAAATGCATTTCTGAATATTTGTACATTTTGTTGGAGCATGTATAGCAATTGCAATTACTAATTATTAAATGACTACCACCATAATAGCATAAATTTTGGCACATTTTTTTTAATGAATTACAAACTGAAGACAGTTAGTTTTCTGCTTCTTGCACTGACATAAATATTTATCAGGTTGTGTTTTTCTTGACAGCAACAACTTTGTAAGCAATATTGCTTTGTATAGTTTTCTTAACAGTGAAACACAGTTCTAAATTTTTGAGGTGGTGCTTCAACTGTCTATTAAAATTCAAATAGGTAAAACAATAAATATGTTTATTTTTCCCACATCAGGCATATCGACACGAATCATAAATTAATCAGTTGGAGGTTTGTGCTGCATGGATGCATCGATGGTTTCAGTCGAACCATTATCTACCTTGAATGCACAAATAACAACAGAGCTGACACAGCGCTTCAGTATTTTGAAAATGGTGTCGAAAATTTTGGAATGCCATCACGTGTCAGAGGGGATAAGGGTACGGAGAATGTTGACATTGCACGCTACATGATTTCCAACAGAGGATGCAATCGTGGCAGTTTCATTGCTGGCCGTAGCGTGCACAATCAAAGAATTGAGCGGTTATGGGCTGATGTAAACTCTGTGGTTTCTTGGTTCTGGAAAGATATTTTCCAATTTCTTGAAAATAGTGAACTCCTAGACAGCCACAATGATGTGGATATTTTTGCACTGCATTATGTTTTTCTACCGAGAATCAATCGTTCACTGGATACTTTTCGCAACGAATTCAATTATCATGGACTACGCACTACTGTCGGAAACAAAACACCACTAGCCTTATTTTATACTGGGATACTTTCTAATATCGATGACCCAATTACCGACGAGATATTCAATGGTAATTTTGAAGTGTATGGCATTGATTATGAGGGTCCAATTGGTGACCCAGAAACGA
>JAVBJR010000733.1:0-6934 GCA_031546965.1 Dysgonomonas sp. | reverse complement strand
GTTCCGTAAAATATGATGTGTTTTATACGATTTTAGTCTCGAAATTTGCTATTAAATAATGAAAAACTTCCATTTCTGGCTGATGTTGTCAGCCATGCAAGCTGCTTCCAGTTCACAATATTTTTAAATTATAATTGCGTTCATTTAGCTCAATTCAATGGTTCCAATAAAGAGAACACATCTTTAGCGAACATCTGACATTTTTATTTTGAATCACATTTCTGTGAAAGCAACTTAACTTTGCCCACATTGGAGTTGTAACTGCCAATGTTAAACCGTCAGAGGAGCACCTGAATGCACCATCACGGGATTACCTGTGAGTTCCAATCACAGGTTCTCTGATTGTGCCATCAAAATATTGTGATGGCTGTGATTGCCCATCTCAAGCCACCACAGGAAATGTGATGGCTTGTGAATGAAATGTCCAATAGGGCAATCCTGATGCTCATCTTTTTCACAAATAAAGTTGAAACAGGCGCCTTCATGAATGGCTAACAAAGATGAATTCATTGTTACAGCTGACTTGCATTGCTCCAATGTGATTGCTGGAATTTGTTAGAAAATGTAGTAATTATCCAAAAAATTATGTTGTATCACTTATTCTGCAAAAAGGATGGGAAAAATGAGTGTACTTTTTTGCAAAACAATAATATAAATTCCAAGAAAAGACGTTGTGATATTAATCTGTTCTTTGGTTGCTCTATTATGAGACTTCCTTCCTTGCAACCACTAAATTTACAGCATTTCCTATGGCAAACATGTTTTTACTAACATGAAAACAAAAATTTCTTTGCCAATTAAAATAACTATTGCTATTGTTTTGTACAATTTGGGGACATGTTTTCACATACAACTTGCAGAATACTTAGTCAACAAGTTACCTGTTTTTGAGTAAACCAATAACACACGAATTAAATTTTGTGTTACTATCCAGGTATTTTTCAATTCTCACATAACCTGCTTCAACAGGAAACTCGGCGTAAAGATCAAAAACCATCATATTGCTAAGGCCTAGTACAAAAAAGAACCATTCATGAATATAGGCAATTTCAAAACAAGACGAACAACATTTACTATTTGTTTCTACACCCAACCGTTTTCAAGTTACATTAGAAACAAATTTGGAACACAATGGCGGCCAAGATTGTGGCGCTGTTTCAAATTCCCATTCGAAGTAATATTCCCTGTCGTAACTCGAGTACCGTTCGTCGTAGAAACATGCGGTCAACGATGAATATACTTGTTTTAAAGCTCAACGCAAACTTACGAACGACAACAATCTTCATTGGACGCTTTGCCATCGACTGCATCTCCGTCAAATCGGACTCATTGACTGAGACATGTACCCCAAACCGGAACTCTACAAAGTAAATATTTAAACTTGTTATAGAATAGTAAAACATTAAGTGATTGGTGGATCCAGTTTCTGGAGAATTGCCAGATAACTTACTGGTGACATTATTTTTAACAACAAGTCGAACCACATCGATGGAATGAATTTCCAGAAGATCTATTTGCCAAGCAACGTCATCTTTGTCGTTAAAGGACTGCACTAGGTAACATTTACTATAGTAACCATCCAAGAGGTTGTAGACACTTTCAGTAGAGTCCCAGTTAATTTTGCGCGAAATGTCGGTAGTGTTGTGTCTGTACGCTACGTTCACAGCTTTGAGAGAAATTGAATGTTAAAGAAGTTGCCTTATTATGTGAATAGAACAATGCTAAGAAAGTAATTATGTAACACAGCTATGGGAACTTACCAAATATGTGTTCATTGTTCCATCTACCAGTGTCCATACAGAATCTGGTGTTGTTTGCCAAAAAAACAAAGCCAGGCCCGCAGAAGTAGGTAACAAATGTTCCAGGAGAATCAGATGTAATGTTCAAGTCATCTAGACTGGTCCATGAATGGACACTGTGGCCAGGGTAAGTGCAATTCCGGCTTTGGAAGCAGATTACTGCAAGACACGACAAGAAAACGACCACCTGCATTTTTAATAATAATCCTATTCCACATAGATCTCTCTATATATACCTGAAGTTAGTGGCAGGAAGTGCGTCCAAGGATATGACCAATCATTGCTATGACTGATAGACTTTTACTGAGTCACACCCAATAACTTCTGTACAATATTGGAAACTATTTTCCATGACCACAACAGGAACAACTAGTGCAAACCAGTTTGCTGAAAATGATAGTCACACATAAATGTAATCCAACTTAAATACACAATATTTTAATTGTGAAAATTATGTAGCATAAATAACAATGTTTTTTTTGTTATAAAAGGAAATAAAAATGTCTGGAAGATTCCATATACGGGTATAGGAACTAAAGCGACGTTTCTTTTCCAGGAAGCATGGATTTTATTTTTGGTACAAATTCACATTCAGATTCACGTCCATAAGGATAATGTAATTTTAGGATTCCTTAAGAATTTAAAGACTTAGCCTTGATTCAACGTTAACAGGACACTTGGGAATATGTCACCGCTTTTCCACTTCCTATAATAGTAGGTTGCAATTTGAAATTTTCTCACTATAAGCTTCCGTTGTTCTTCCACAAAGCAATACTTTCATTAATCAGACTCACACATTTAGCTGGCTGACAAATTTCATTAGTATGATACAAAAATAAATGTACACCATTCAAATCCATACTTATGTATTCCAAAATGGCCACCATTTTATATTGAAGCTTTACTTGGAGTAAGATTTAAAAAATTATACACTTTTAACCGAAAATGTTATCTATTTTGACTAGTTTCCATTCATTTCTAGTAATTGTATCATTTTATAACCAATGAAACATAATTTAACATGATGCAAACTACGAACTGAATATCGATGTTGGTTTTATCTTGACAGCGCCACCTGGCTGTCAAATTTTCACCTAGTAATGCATGTCATCTCGAACTCCAGGTGGCGCTGCAACAACGGAGATCGCTTGAACAACACTGATCAATTGCAATCTGATGAATGGTAATCATGTACCATTCGTTTCTCAGTCGATGGATGATGTGGTTGGTGAACAACAATAATAGGAGAAGCGTATGCCGAATCACTTTCTTGAATCACTCCCTTTTGCTTCAATACTTAAATTTGCTATCGAAGGAAGTCCCTATCGGCAGGTGAGCATTGGTAGGGCCGGCTGACAACTGGTATATTGTCTCTTAATTCAATGGAATGCTCTGCATGAGGACACAACTCTAGGGTGTTGTCTCTTGTCACAAACGCCTTGCTGTGTGCTTTCAGCACCTCCCTAAGCCTTCCTTTATGTTCATCATTCAGATCCTCCATTGCATTGTTAACACGATTTCGATCTGTTGGTTCAGTTCGTTATCGTCCTTTGAGTTCATCTTCGAATCAATGCTGAGGGCCACATATTCTTTGTGTTCCTCTGGTTTGCTTACGGTCATCCAACTTGCTACAAGTGCTTTTGCTTTCTTGTGCTTTCATGTTGCCGTGTCTCGATGGGTGACATTTCGTCCTCGGGTATAAATATCACATCGTTGTTGGCATGTACTGCGTATAGGACACTGGCCATTGCTCGCCAATCGGATCCAAGTAGCATGTCAACTGGTAGGGCCTCAACAACTATAATGTTTGGGAGATCAACTTTGATAGCTTCAACTTTTACCTTCGCTGAGATGGTATCCCATGCTTCACAATCTTGCCCTAGTACCTTAATTGTTCCGGCCTTATCCATGGGTATTTTTGACAATTCGCTGGTACCTTTATCACGTTGATGACCGATATTTTGGCTCCTGTGTCGGTGCACACTTCCATCTTTGTGCCATTAACCTTCGCAACAGTTACTTCTACATCTCCCCCTTACTGATCTAATAGTTATTGATGACCGAATATAGCAATTTGCTGTTGGCCTCGATTGAGTTGATTCACTTGACTCCTTTGCAGCACGACGTTCTTCTGCCTTTTGCATCTTTTCTGTCTTTGGCTCTGTGCAATATTTGGCTAGGTGGGTGGGTTTTCCACAGTTATAGCAGTCACATGAGTATTTCTTCTTATATAATACTTTTTGATCTCCAGTTCAACCTTTCTTGTCAGCTGGCTTTGTTCCATCAGTATATTTTTCGCCTTCGCCTGACTTACAGATTGATTTGCTGCTCTATGCCTTTGATTTGCCCTTACACTCGTTTGATTGGTTGTTGGACACCCACTTTGCTTTCTCTTTGATCCGTCTGCCTTCAGTTTCATCGTATCATTTATGTGCTCTAGCCCTTTGGAGAAATACATCCATGGTATCGTAATGGGTCCACAAAGCTGTTTTGGTCGCTTCATTTCTAAGATCAATGCGTATATCGTCTACCTGGTCCATCACTAAAAGATTTCAACCGTCTCTTGAATTTGAATAAATCTGCTGTTTGGCCTGTACATAGGCCATAATGGATTCATGATCTTGTTGAACGTGTGCAGACAATTTAGCATTAAACTGGTCAAATGTTAGTTCTTGATCAAAATGTAGCAGGAAAGCCTGCTTCCATGCGACCCAATCATTCTGATCCTTTCATGCAATGCGTGCCAGCTCATGGCTACTCCTTCTAACCGCAGAGTTGCCATTGACAGTATGAGTTGTGAGCGCCATTTTGAATGTTTGCCAATCTATCCATGGCTTTTGTAAATTCTATTGGGTTTTGCCCCACTTTGGCCTCAAAAACGGAACAGTTTCTATGAGGTTTGGTGTTGACACCACTTCCACTGCA
This sequence comes from Dysgonomonas sp., assembly GCA_031546965.1. Classification (GTDB taxonomy): domain Bacteria; phylum Bacteroidota; class Bacteroidia; order Bacteroidales; family Dysgonomonadaceae; genus Dysgonomonas_A. The sequence goes on along the minus strand of JAVBJR010000733.1, from coordinate 2,210 downwards.
TGCGTTGAGTGCAGCTGTGAATTTGCAATTGTTGCCGCTTTCGCAGAGCAGATCATTCCAACAAGATACTCTTCAAATGTTTCATAAGCTGCACGTGGAGCTAATGGAGTTGATGCAACTGGAGCATTCTCTTGTCATTGAGAGTCTCCTAATTCTCTACTTCCACTTTGCTCTCTTATGCCCATATAGCTCATTTGAATAGCATCACTGGTTCTAGGCTTATTGATGCTTTGATCTTGTTGCTCTGTTTCGGCCATGCAAATTTCTTGTTGCCAACCCCATTTGTTTCCATCGATAATGCGTTGGACCAAGTTTTCTCGGTCCCCTTTTGTACTTTATTTATGGCATGCAAGTTCATTTCTTAGCCTGTCATCAGTTATAAATTGCAATAGTTTTGGTTTATGCAAAAGTTGCGAAAATGCAGTATCTATTTCATCGCTTACTTTGCTCTGAGGGGGTTCTTTGAAGTTCACTTTCTTCAGCTCTATTCCAATTTCACTTTTTCGTTTTTGGGTAGTTTCCTCCATCAAGCTGTCATCTGCTTCAGATCAGCTGCACTTTGTTCATATTTTTCATCCTTACTCAACTGCGCCATGTTAGTTTCGATGTTATTCACCATTGTTTTGCTAATGAAAATCTGAAGTAATCACTCACAATTGCCGTAAGTCCAAAATTTCATGTTACACTGATGCTGAATAACTATGATATGCTTGTTCTTAAAGGTGAACTGACACGGTTTTGGAACATGCCCTGAAAAGTTCCCTGTTTATTGATGCAATGCCAATAAAATGATTGGCGGAAACGAACGTTTTGTTAAAATTAGTTCAAATAAATTACGACTAGTTAGAGATGTGACGATATGGTGTCACAGGAGTGCGATGTCACGGCGCTGGCGTCATAATGTCCTGTGGCAAAATGGCGCCAGCCAATGAAGCAGATCGTTGTCGATCGAAATCGAACGTTTTAGCGCTTCAGTGAATAGTGGCGTTTCGAATCTTGTGTGCTGTGGCCAGGCGTGGCCAAATAACCCCCACTTTTGGCCAATTGGGTGGCTAGGGCGTGGCTCAGTGTCCCCCACTCTCGACCAATCACAGCAAATCAACATAACATTTGTCTCAATATCACAAAATGTTCGTTATCAAGGCACTTCAGCTTTTGGAATACGATTATTTGTGTTTATATTGATCGATTTTCACCCAAAAAAATGGGGTGTTAGAAAACCGTGTCAGTTCACCTTTAAACAATTTGAATTGACTCGAAATATAACTTATTTAAGATGTACGTCCGTTCGCTTTCACATTCGATCACATTAACTTCTTATTTTCTATTGTAGCGCTTTGTTACATAGCCACATCCATCCCCACACATATTTCGCCAATGGATAAGACTAAACATCGGCTCAAATTCGACATGACTTACAGCTATGTTGTAGCATTCGGAACAAAGATCAAGCAAAATGTAAACATAAATGCATTAGCAGCGACTTCAATATCGGGTGAAAAACATGCTTCATGTGACATTCTAAGAATTGTAATACTACCACGATCCGTGAATTGCAACATTTGGTAGGATTGACTCAGAGGCAGGTAGAGTTTGAGCGATCATGCAAACAACCATCACCACCCCATAACTAACTATGTGATGATTCAAAACTTGGATACGATAGTTGCTCAAAACCTGAGAAAGTTACAGTAAATGAAAATTCAGAGGTGCCATAAGTGGGCGGAAATTCGTAACATAATATGAAAATGCAGTGTTGGAACAATGAGCTATACAGGGTGAGTCAGCTAACCGTTGCATGGTTGGTATATGGCAAATGAATTCAAATATAAAGAAACTAGCATGCAAATGTGATGTTCACGTAGGGGGACATCTGCTCAGGTGCACTTTGAGGAATTTCAAACGCACAATCAGGTTGTAATAAAATGTAGAATTTGTAACTTGAAAGATAGGCAGGTAGTATGAATTATGGAAATGATGTGCACATCTAGCTGGTTCGGAACGTGAAAAAAGATAGAAATTACGATGAAAAGGAACGGAGATATCACCGTTCGAAAAACCAGCGCTTTGCCTGAAATGTGCCAAGCTTCACATGTGTGCAGGGAAAACAGTGCAAGCAACAGGCAGGCAAAGCAAGGGGCAAAGCGCGGTTTTTCGAACGGCGATATCTCCGTTCCTTTTCATCGTAATTTCAATCTTTTTTCACGTTC
>JAVBJR010000761.1:0-2804 GCA_031546965.1 Dysgonomonas sp. | reverse complement strand
GCAATTTCAGTGAAATGCAAGTATAGTTGGACATCTGGACAACAGTTGGGAATGCAACTATCGCACTACGTTAACGTTTTGTACCTAAAACCGAATTTTAACGAATAAAGGGGCGGAGCTACAAAATTGTGCTTAGATTGCTGATAACTTTTTTATTTCATTTTATAATTGAAATCTGACTTCAACATGTTTTTCACAATGTTTTTCATGTTTTATGAGATTTTTAGGGTATGTAAGGAAATGGTGACAGTTCTCCTTTAAACATTGTCAGCTCACTTTTAATATGACAAATTTATTCGTGATTTAAGTGGAAAAAGGTCCACTTATTGAAGAAAATGAACCCCCTCCTTCAGGTACCTGGATACGCCCCTGATAATTGCACTAAAACGTTCCATTTTTGGAATGCAATGCCCAATGATTTTGGCAGATTTTCATTTGCAAATAACAATTCCCTAACATTAATGTACACTTACTATTGATGGCTTCAATTACTATATGGATGCAGAATGGTTTGTAGAGAATGCAGTTAATCAGATAGCAACTGCCAAAATGGAATACACTTTCAGTTACGGACCGAAACGTTCTATTTTCCAGGATGCAATTTAGAACGTTCTGCATGTGACGTCATCCATTCTATTTTTTGCTGAGCATGTGGGGTTAGCCAGTACTACATACACAGCAGCAAATATACATTTTGCATGTAACATTTAATTATTTTTAATGCAGTACACTCTAAAATCTTACAATTGATTTCGCATAAATGCACCTAAAGGTGCATGTTATGTACACTGCATACAAATAAATTAATTAATATATAATATTTTTATTTTATGAATGGGTACATTATGCATACATGCATACTATACTTATCAGTGAAACATATTTGCAGTAAAGCATGCATTGAAATGCATCAATACATACAAAATAATAAATAATAAATAAATAAATATGTTAATCAATAAATAACAATTTATGACAAACAATTTAAAATAATAAATGTCAATACGTAAATAAAAACATACCTACATATATAACTAAATAAATAATAAAGAACAAATGAATTCGTACATACTCTGTAAATACATATATATCTAGTACATAAAGAAATACATGTCATTCATTACATTTAATGCATTGTACTAAAAACCGCAATGTTGATTATTTCAAAGGGATCGATGACGTTCCTGCAACAAATTAGCATACATCAGTAAAAAGTTAAATAATCATTAGAGTATAATTATGTACTTACGGTTGCAAACTGGTGTGATAGGCACACTGTACATGGGTCTTCACATAACTTCCATTAGTCCCCCACACTTGCGCTACCTACACAAAAATTCAAATAATTAATTTATGCTAGTTATAATTACCCACGTAATTAAACTTAAAACTAAACATCTAAACATTTCCATATAATAAACATTGATTTAAAATATATTTATCTTGAATGTATTTGCAGATAAAACATTATTTTTTATAACTTAATTCATTTCAATTATATATTAAATTTTTCAACATTAATTATTTACTCCTATTAATTTTAAATTATTAAAATTATCATAACAGGATTGCATTGCAATTACATATAGTTAAAGTTTGGTTTTTAATATACATATATTAATGTATAACACATGTACAATACATATACATATATTTTACTGCTTGCGGTAAATTGGCGACGACAAACCGGAGGCGGTGGCGAATTGACTTGGTACGCCTTGAACTCGTTCCAATGTCATGGATTGGTTGACATCGTGACGTCAACGACAGCCTCTGAATAGAAGACGTCGTCCATTGGTCGTTGTCCGTGGAAGTCATGACTTCAAGCACAAACGAATAATTTGCGGTGTCATCCTGACGTGGTCTGCTACCTGGGTATGCTTGAAAAATCTCCGTTTTCACTGTCTCAACACGACCGCATAATTATGATCCTAGAATACATAAACAATGCCTCTTGCGCATACGCTCTCGCTTCGCCTATGTGTGCCGACGTAGATGAATTCATCGACCGTGCACACAACATCAACAAGCTTTGTAAAGTGACCGTGGCACATTCGCAACCTGTTACTTCACCAATTACCTGTGACAGGGGTCCCCGCAAAGATTCTGCCGCACGCGCGGATTATCCTACAACATCGCCTACCACACCTTGTCACAACTTAAACCTGAAGTTCAACCCATACCACGACAACCCGCAAGACATGGTATGTTTCTGCTGTGGCAACAAAGGCCATGTCTCGTACGATTGAACCATACAACCCGCTCCGCCGGGGAATAAAGCGCTGCACATGCCCACCCAGAGCAGCACGACTTCCACTTCTACATCCTCGCCCGCACAACCAACTGCACCTAAGACTTCTCGGCAACCCGATTTCGCACCCGTACCCGCACCCTCTACACTATTATAACATACATACCTATTCAATTCGCCCACCTCTACTAATATACCATCATATATATATATCGATTCGGAAATCAGTATTAGTTCAGGAAGCCAGGAAAATTTTTAACATCATGGCGTACCTAAACCCAAATGATATCCCAGTAAACGTCATTACAGAATTTGCAAATAACGATTTGCAAAAATTAGGTCAGGTGTTCATGCTGATAGAAAAGTATTCAATGATCACTTTACATGTTGGCATGGCTAATATTCACAGGTTGTCTAATCAATTTTAGAATCTACAACTTGTAATTTGTTATTCCTAACTGTAATATCTCGCCACCTAATTGTGGAATCGGCCATTACAAGAATAACTAATGACACGACAAGCTTGTTTCGGCCTTACGGCCTCATCAGGTGT
>JAVBJR010000501.1:0-10822 GCA_031546965.1 Dysgonomonas sp. | reverse complement strand
CAAGTGCTAGATACATTCCAAACCCTATGGGTAAAGCAATTGTTGACAAGATTGCTATAATTGGTATTAAACCTTTTTGAATAAAGTCCATACTATTAAGTATTTTAGTTGTTATTAATTTGTTTTCATTAATATGACCAAGCAGGGTTCTAAGTGGTTACAAATTTGGATAACTTTTTTTCATTTTAGATCAAAATTCTCAAAAAAAGCAATCCGGCAGGTCTTTATTCGGTGCAAACGCATGAAATTTGGTTCAGTTTTATTATCGAATGCTGTAGGGGGTTATTGCATACGCCCATTATTTTTTTTTATTCTCGGGCGTTTTCAATACGCCCCTACCAGTGAACCTTTTTTTCGTGTGTTTGTCTGGTGCTTTACTCTTAAAAAAACGAGGCACTTGGAATATTTCCAAATACCTCGTATCTAAAACAGAAGTAATTATTAGTTGAATAAATTATCCTTTGATAACTAAACAAATGCTATCCTCTACCGCTGTTACCGAATGTATAATACCGGCAGGAATCGGGGTTTCTTCGTATTGAGACAGCATTACCATTTTGTCCCCTTCTTTATACACCACTTTGCCTTCTAATACCACAAGTTTGGCAGGGATATCGGTTTTGTGATCATCAAGTACCATATTCTTGGTGAAGCCTATAGCTATTACTTTAAAATCGGCACCACTTTGCAATACTTTTGCTACGGGACGTTTTGCAGACTCCAGGTCTTTTAAGATTTGTTTTATTGTCATGTCTTTATTGTTTTATGATATAAGTTTCTATTAAATTATTCTCTCCTTTACTCCAGCATTTGTACTCTTTTGCTTGTAAAATATCAATGATGGGAGTTGGTACAAATGGTGTTCTCAATTTCAATATCTCCCCTGTATTTAATAAGCTTGCTTTGTCTATTATCTGCTTCATGGGGCTTTTACCCTCATCAAGTATCGGGCAGGCATCGAATATTTCTGTAACTAGGTTTTCATCGACCCATTCCGGTTGAGGGGTAAATTGCCAAGAGTCATCTGTATTTACATTTGCAGGGCATAGATTTGCAGCTTTTCTTAAGTTGGAAATTAGTTCTCCGGGAATAAGTCCTGCAATGTCGGATATCTGCTTTAATGTGGCTATCCTTGCTATGGTTTTCCTTAGAATCGGATTCTTCAATTTAGCAAAGGAGGGCGATAACTCCAACAATACCTCTTCGAGTTGCGGATAATGATCGAGCATTTCGGCAACCTTTGTTTGAAGATTTATATCGAGTTGTTTTTCCATGTTTATTTTTCAATAATCACTTTTACTCCTTTCGGTGCTTTTACTTCTGTCTTTATCTTTCCATTCTCTTTTTTGTGTGAAACCCAGACTACACCATAAGGGGTAGGGAAAGTACCTTCTACCCATTCTAAATCTCCCAAATGAGGCTCTATCAGTATTTTCTTGCACCCGGGTTCAATCACCTTTACTCCCAACACGTGCTGGCTCATCCATGCTGTTGGACCCGAAGCCCAACCATGAGACAGGCTATGGCGTAAATTTTTATAGCAATATGCCCCAAAATCGGCATGAATATCTTTCTTTCCCATAGGAACTAATTGGTCAATGGGGGCAGCATTGGGCAGCCAATCCATATCGAAATCTTCCCAAAAAGTAGTAGCTCCCATATCAAGCATTGCTCCCCAATAGGTACGAATATTATCTAATGCTGCCTGATATTCTCCTGCTCGGGCTTGGGCTTGCAACATATAGTAGCCGTAAAAAGCAGAAAAGTTTTTAGCCCCTCCTACCGAAATAATTTCGTCGTTGGCTTTTTTTGCATCCATTAGTCCTGCCAATACCATTAAAGAGGCTCCTTGCTTCGATTGATTAGGATCGGGAACATAATTTTTCATTAATTGAGCTTTGGCTTTGCACTCATTAGCCAACTGCGCTTCGCCTAAAACACGGCATAAGTCTCCCCCTGATTCTAGGGTCATCAATAATAATGCTTGCAGCCCTGCACTTACTCCCTCCCTATTTGCTTCGGAAGGCCAATCGAGAAAACGTTGCCCGTTGAGCATTTCTTTTCCGGAATCATCTACCTTGGTCAATAATATTTTAAGAAGCTCCACCAAATAAGGTCGTTGTTCCTTAAGATAATTCAAATCGCCTTGATACCGAAACCAATCGGACTGTATAAGCACCCACCACAGTGAGTACGAACTTATACCATTCATCCACTCGGGCAAGGGCGTAACATCTCTAGTCAGATCGAGGCTTTTGGGTACAACTTCGTTATAGCCGAATACACTGTTGATGGTCATTACCTCGGGGTGCATATCCCCTATCCACACCAATCGGTCACGCTTAACGCCATCCCATAAATATTGCTGCATATTTAGATGTACAGTATAGGCTCCAACTCTCCATATATCGTTTAATCGTTGATCGTTGCATCGGAATGATCCCAAATAAGGTATATCTCTGTAAACGGATACGGCATTTACTTCTTTCAAAGCCAATTCGGCATCGGGTGTCAGTAAATCAATGCGCACAAATCGAAATCCCGTATTGCCTGTTTCCAGCACTCCCAACCAAGGTACATCTGCCTCGTAGTCGCGTATGGCGTGGTCGTTGGTCGAACCCTTTCCGTCGCCTATTGCACTCATGGCTTCGCTCACCGATTCGCCGAAACATATTCTTATTTTAAGAGGTCCGGCAGGGTTGCTTTTTCCTGTTACAATGCGTATTCCTCCTTGTATCTCTTTCCCGAAATCGAGAAGAATCGATCCTTCTTCATTATTTTTTGAGCAAATTATGCAAGCCGGATTATTACCTAAATCACTTTGCCCGGTTCCTTGCTTTAGCAGAATATCAGTACCTTCGACAAGTTTGTTGTTGCCATCAAACTGCCACACGATGCGTGTAGGCAGAAGATACTTGCGCACTCTAAGGTCTTTGTTTTGTGACTGAACCTGACTATTGAAACAAATACAAGCAATAAGCAATAAAAAATAATAATGTATCTTCATAGGTAATTGATTTTTGTAACAATTTATCGAACTAACCCTAAAGGAAGTAAATAATATTTTATTACGAAAAATCCGACGAACATTTCACTTCGAGGTATACGAAAGCAAACGTTGTTCTCCCTCCAGTTTACGGTATTCGGTGAGGTCTTGAGTGCATTCTATAACTCCCAGATATTCGCCGTCTTCGTTTCTCATGGCAATATATTCGATATGTATAAAGCGATCTTTGAAATTGATCCAAAATGCAGCATTGGTTTCTTTACCACTTTTGAAATCACTCAATATCTGTTCTACAACATGCACACTATGCGGAGGGTGACACAATTGAACACTTCGCCCAATGATAGCTCTGTTGCGGTCGAAAATACGATGAGGTCCTAACGAGAAAAATTTAACCTTATCGTCTTTATCTACAAAGGTGATATCCATTGGCAGAATATTAAATAGTGCGGTTAATTCTTCTACCGAGAAACTACCTGTAGGTAGTTGCATACTGCCATTGCCCGAATAAATGACTTTGCTTATTTCTACATTCTCGGGAGTCCATTTATCAGTAGGGTCATACAAACAGAACCCAAATTGGGTAGTTTGTTGATATACCTGATACCATTCTTCATCCGTTAATGTATCCATAGACATGGGCAGAAGTATTTCTTCTTCTTTCATTATCATTCCTTCGATAGCAGCTAAAGCAGGTTCTAAGGTGTAAGCAATAGCGGTACACAAGTCGCTTACCGAAAGGTTATCTTGTATACTTAAAATTTCGTGTGCAGCCTTAAGTAAGGCACGAGTTTCGTCGTGCTTGCCCCACATCACTTTAGGGGGACCTGTTATGCCATGCTTTTCGAGAAAGGGAAACAGCAGATATTCTTTTCTAAGGTAATGCTTATTTACATCCGACAGGGCATTGAAACATCCTTTTAGTCCAATAAGATGACCTTTTATCTCCTCATCTTTTAGGTTAGGGGCTTTAATGAATAACTCCCTTGCTTGAGCTATTACTTTGGTTAGTTCTTGATTCTCTTTTTTGAAAGTATCTACAGGATGACCTGCCGGAACAGGGCGTGCTCCCGATTGATCGATATGCCCGTCTAAAACTGCTGTATGTATATCGCAAAGTTTAAGCACTTCTTCGGTGGGTAAGCCTTCGTTTATAAGTTCTTGCTCTACTTGCACGACATCTTCGTAAGGTATACTGCGGAGTATTTCTTCCAGTCTTTTTCTTACTACATCAGGAGCTTCTCCTTTGTGCAATTGCAGGATGAGGTGTTTTAGAAGCTCTTTCTTCTTTTCGGAGTTATTTATAAGTTCGCTCATGGCTAAATGGTATTTGTTGGATATTTACAAAACTACCATCATTATGTACCAAATGTTTGTACCAAATGTTACAGACATTGTATGCAGGGCTATTTTTTTTAGTGCATTTGTCCTTGTCATTATTTGCGTATTTTTTATAATTAAAAAACATAAAAAATGCTTCAAAACAGCATTATATTTTGTTTCTTTGTACCAAATTAGGGCGTAAAGTATCTAAATCACTCATATTGAAGATACAAACCAAAAGCGGAGTTAATATTCTATGTCAAAAAATCGTCAATTTAAGACCATATCTTTATTTGGATCCGGAGTAACCACTACCATAAGTATTACCTTGGTTTTGTTTTTACTTGGATTGACTTTTTTTGTGGTAATTATGGGACGCGAAATATCGTCTTTTATCAAAGAAAATTTAAGTATTACGATCGAATTATCAGAAGATACAAATGATGATGCAACTGCCAAATTACAAAAGCAACTAAGTACCAAACCTTATATAAAATCGATCACTTTTATCAGTAAAGAAGATATCAAACAAGACCTTATAAAAGAGTTGGGAGGCGACCCCGAAGAAATATTGGGATACACACCTGCCTCCAATTATTTTGATGTCACCCTTAAGTCTGAATATGCTAATATCGACAGTATAAAAGCGGTAGAAAAAACGCTGAAAGGTCAAAAAATAGTGAAAAGCTTCCTGTATAGCGAAGATACTTTGCAAATGATTAGTTCGAACCTGTCTAAATTAGGTACAGGTTTATTGGTACTTGCACTGATACTCATGTTTATATCATTCACACTGATACGGAATACCATTCGGCTCAACATCTATGCCAAGCGGTTTTTGATAAACACCATGCAATTGGTGGGGGCAACCGACAGATTTATCCGTAAGCCTTTCGTTTGGAAGGCTGTAGGCTATGGAATAATAGCAGCTATTTTGGCAAATATTGGAATTACGGCATTGGTGTATGCTTTAACCAAAGAGTTTCCCGAAATTATATCAATTATCAAAATGCAAAATTTGATAATACTCTATGTGGTTGTTATAGTATTGGGAATACTTCTCCCGCTTTGGGCAACTACATCGGCAGTAAACCGATATTTAAAAATGAGTACAAATAATTTGTATCACGTTTAATATAAATAGTAAACAAGTGGACAAGTAAACGGGTAAACAAGACTCGTAAACTCGTTTGCTTGTAAACTTATAAACTAAAAAAATATGGAAAAGAAAAATTTTGCATTTGGTAAACTTAATTACATAATTTGTGCAGTATCGTTTGCACTCATTATTCTTGGTTTTATATTGATGACAGGTTCATCGAGCAGTATCGAAGGAGGTTTTCAACCTGACATTTTCAGCACCAAACGTATTGTTGTAGCACCAATGATGTCTTTTTTTGGTTTCTTATTAATGATCGTAGGGATATTATATCCTAACAAGCCACAGGATAATTCTTTAAATACAGAGTATCCAAAAGCATAACGCACTAAAAATAAAAACGCACTTTCTTAAAAAATGGATACATTACATACCATTATTATAGCCATTGTAGAAGGGCTTACAGAATTTTTACCTATATCGTCGACAGGTCACATGATTATTACCCAACAATTGTTGGGAATAGAAAGTACCGATTTTATTAAAGCATTTACAGTTATTATTCAATTTGGAGCCATATTATCCGTACTGGTACTTTATTGGAAACGCTTCTTCCAATCGTGGAATTTTTATTTTAAATTGCTGATCGGGTTTATACCCGCTGCCATTTTGGGCTTCTTATTCAACGATTTTATAGACGAAATGCTCGAAAATGTGTATGTTGTTGCCACTACTTTGGTTCTTGGAGGCGTTATTATGCTATTTGTTGACAAATGGTTTAACTCGCCCGATAAAGACAAAGAAATTACATACAAGAATGCTTTTATAATCGGATGTTTTCAATGTATTGCAATGATTCCCGGAGTATCGCGTTCGATGGCGACCATCGTAGGAGGTATGAGCCAAAAACTGACACGTAAAGCCGCTGCCGAATTTTCGTTCTTTCTCGCAGTACCCACTATGGCTGCTGCCACAGGATATAAGTTACTGAAATTGGTGATGGAACCAAACGGAGTTCAGATATTGCAAGACAATATGGCAACCCTTATTATTGGTAATTTAGTTGCATTTGTGGTAGCCATGTTAGCCATCAAATTCTTCATAGGATATGTAACCAAATACGGATTCAAACTATTTGGCTGGTACAGAATAGTTTTAGGGCTGGCAATACTTATTTTTTTACTGACAGGTCACGACTTAAATATTCTTTAAAAGCAGATGGATTTCATTTCGGGAGAAATACTATATATAGATAAGCCTTTAAACTGGACATCGTTCGACTTGGTACGAAAGTTGCGTAACAGATTATGCAGAGATCTGAATATCAAGAAACTGAAAGTCGGTCATGCCGGAACTTTAGATCCCTTGGCAACAGGGGTGATGATTGTATGCACAGGGCAAAAAACAAAGCTTATTGATACATTCCAATATCAGGTGAAAGAGTATATCGCCACTATTCAACTGGGAGCAACAACCCCCTCTTTTGATTTGGAAACGGAAATCGATAAAGTTTTCCCTACTGATCACATAACAAGGGAACTGGTCGAACAAACTTTGAAATTGTTTGTAGGACGGATCGAACAAACTCCTCCTGCCTATTCGGCTTGTAAAGTAAATGGCGAAAGAGCTTATAATCTAGCACGTAACGGCGAAGAGGTAGAACTAAAGCCAAAGGTACTTGTTATAGATGAGATCGAATTACTCGATTTTGAAAAAGATAGCATCAAGATACGTGTTGTATGCAGTAAGGGTACATATATCAGGGCATTAGCACGAGATATAGGAGAAGCACTTCAATCGGGAGGACATCTAACGGGGCTTATCCGCACAAAAATTGGAGATGTTACCCTCGACCAATGTATGAATGCCAACGATATCGATAATATCACACAAACGTTATAGTTCGACAGGTTGCATTAAGAAGAAATAAATAAACAGATATATATAAATATGAAACTCTCACAATTTAGATTCGATTTTCCGGAGGAACTAATCGCAACTCATCCCAACAAAAACAGAGATGAATCGCGTATGTTGGTTTTCGACCGAAAAACCGGTCAAGTCGAACATAAGCATTTTAAAAATATCCTTGAGTATTTTGATGACAAAGATGTTTTTGTTTTCAATGACACAAAAGTATTTCCTGCCCGTCTTTATGGTAATAAAGAAAAAACAGGGGCAAAAATCGAAGTTTTCTTATTGCGTGAGCTTAACGAAGAGTTCCATCTTTGGGATGTATTAGTTGATCCGGCACGTAAAATAAGAATCGGAAATAAATTATATTTTGGTGACGACGATTCGATGGTCGCCGAAGTTATCGACAATACAACTTCTCGTGGACGTACATTGAGATTCTTATACGATGGTCCTGCCGAAGAATTCAAAACAGCCCTGTATGCTTTGGGAGAAACACCCATCCCCAAGTATCTCAATCGCCAAGAAGAGGAGGACGACAAACATAGGTATCAAACCATATTTGCAAAAAACGAAGGGGCTGTTGTAGCTCCTGCGGCAGGTTTGCACTTTAGCCGTGAGCTATTGAAACGTATGGAGATAAAAGGGATTGACTTTGCTTATATTACCCTGCATTCGGGCTTAGGCAACTACCGAGAGATTGATGTAGAGGATCTTACCAAGCATAAAATGGATTCGGAACAGATGGAGGTTACCAACGAGGCTGCCGATATCGTAAATAAAGCAAAAGAAAAAGGGGCAAAAATATGTGCTGTTGGTACATCGTCGATGCGTGCAATAGAAACTATTGTAAGTACCGATCACCTGCTGAAACCAAGCAAAGGATGGACTAACAAATTTATATTTCCTCCTTACGATTTCAATATTGCTGATGCGATGGTAACTAATTTACACCTTCCACAATCTACATTATTAATGATGACTGCTGCTTTTGGTGGTTACGAAAAGGTGATGGAATTGTACGAAGAGGCTGTAAAAGAAAAATACCGCTTTGGGACTTACGGTGATGCAATGTTGATTCTTTAAAGACAATATTGCTATTATAACTAGTCCTAAAAAAACCGTTATAGGGGTTTTTTTCGACAAACATACATAATTTGAAATAGAAAAGCACCTCAATTACTTGAGGTGCTTTTCTATGAAGTGAGAAAAGATTAAGCGCGAGCCACTCTCTTTTCTTTAATTCTTGCTTTTTTACCTGTAAGAGCACGTAGGTAATATAGTTTCGCTCTACGAACTTTACCAACTTTGTTTACAGTAATACTGTCGATAAATGGAGACTCTAGTGGGAAGATACGTTCTACACCAATATTGTCTGACATTTTACGTACAGTGAAGCGTTTTTTAGTGCCGTGTCCACCAATTTTGATAACAACACCACGATACTGCTGTACACGCTCTTTGTTACCTTCTTTGATACGATATGCTATAGTTACAGTATCTCCACTTTTAAATTTTGGATGTTCTTTACCTGTAGCAAACGCATCTTGTGCAATCTTCATTAAATCCATGACTATTATAGCTTTATCTTATAAAACAATACGCAATATTCACGAGTTAGTCCCGTCAGAGATTACGCAAAGCGGACACAAAAGTATAAACAATTATCGTAACTGACAAGTTCTCACACATATTTATTGAACGCAAAGCTACTATGACGCAAAGTTTTTTTCTTCTGATCTAGTATGCGGGCGAAAGCATTTCGCCCCTATTACTTGTTTACTTGTCAACTCGTTTACTAACCTCAATACTTAAAACTGCTTCCCCCCATAAACTCTCTCAACAACGATGTAGGTGGCATTTCAGAGTCATTGATGTAACCGAAATAGCTCAAAAATTTAAGCAAGCGGTTCGCTTCCGAAAACTCGGGAGCAGTTTTAGGAACCTGAATCAAGATAGGTTCGGCATATTTACGCAATGCAGCCAACTCATACGGAATTGCCGAATTGAACATTACATCTGCATTTTCCTGATAAGGGAATATCCATTTTTCTTCGCCACGCCTTACGCTATCCCATCTCGAAATGGTATCGATAGCCGAATAACTGCGGTAATTAAAATCTCTCACCAATCGTCTGATCAGGCGGTTATCGGTGGTAGAGATCCAGTTATGATCGTCTAACGATATGGTAGTAAGAGCCGATACATATATCAAGAATTTCTTGCTGTCATCTATTTGTTTGGTCAGCTCGGGGTTCAGTCCGTGAATACCTTCTATAATAATAACATTATGTTCGTCTATTTGAAGTTCGTTTCCGTTATACTCACGTTGCCCGGTCGAAAAATTATAAGTAGGTAATGATACCTTTTCGCCATTTAACAGGCGAGCCATATCGTCGTTGAACTGCTTAAGATCAAGTGCGTATAACGATTCGTAATCATAATCTCCCTTTTCATCTTTCGGTGTATCTACACGATTTACAAAATAATCGTCGAGCGAAATCCCAACAGGCTTTATCAGATTTACCATCAATTGAACTTCGAGGCGTTTTCTAAAGGTCGTTTTACCTGACGAGGACGGACCCGAAACCATTACAATACGAACTCCTTTTTTGAAACGTCCGGCAATTTTTTCGGCAATGTCACCAATAGTTCTTTCTTGCAAAGCCTCGGCAACTTTCACCACATCTGTCATTTTTCCGACCTTATTTGCCCTGTTTAAGTCCGAAACATTTTCTAAGCCCAATATATTCAAAAATTTCAGGTGTTCGGAATAAACCTGCTGCATCTTGGGTTGTTCGATACGAGGTTCTAATTCTACCGGATGATTGCGGTTAGGTACGCGCAATAAAAAGCCATCAAGATAGGGTTCAATATCGTATAAGGTTATATATCCACTAGAAGGAACTAGATAGCCATAGAAATAATCAAAATAATCTCCCAAACGATAGTATTTTGAATAAACAGAATCTGAACCCTCCAATAATGAAGCTTTGTCTTCGAAACCACGTTCTCTGAAAAGTTTTACAACTACGTCTTTTTCGTCTTCTAATGCGACAAATGGAATGTCCTCTTTAATCAGGTCATTCATTACAGCTTTTATCTTATTAATATCCTTTTCGGTCAATTTTTCTTTTCCATCTACTTTTCCGTAATATCCTTTCGAGATGGGATGTTCTATTCGCATTCTTGCATTCGGAAAAACTTCCGAAATTGCTTTTGCCAATATAAAACACAACGATCGCACATAGGTTCTCATCCCCGACGATTCGCTCAAATCTACAAACTCGATGTGCTTGGGTTGATACAACTTATAATCGAGCGATTCGGTTTTGTTATTTACTTTACAGTTAACTATCTGATAAGGTGTCTCTATTTTCAACAACTTTTGAGCCTCGGCTAAAGTAATACCCAAAGGCAAATAGTGATGTTGATTGTCATTCTTACAAAACACTTGAAAAATTTGATTCATATATTTT
>JAVBJR010000153.1:0-2556 GCA_031546965.1 Dysgonomonas sp. | reverse complement strand
TTGAACATGGTTTTAAAACGGGTAAAACTTGATGCCGAAATATTGTGATTAAGTACTACTACTACTTATCTGGTGTTAAAACTTTTTTTTGTAAACAGTATATTTTCCCACTTTTAAATGTTATTTCGAGCTTCCAACTTGGGAATTTTATCTTCTTATTTTTACGTAAATAATTTGCAAATCCTTAAAATTATATAAAATGTTAACTTTTTATTGATCCCAATTTTAAACATTTTTTTCTTAAAAACAAAACAATGATTTATAATAATAATAAGTAATAATAATAATAAGTAATAATAATAATAATAATAATAGACAACATTAACATTGTAATAAGAATTATGACAGTTAAATTTATATTTTTCATATTAAATTTTCCTGCAAAATTTTATCTTGTTATAAGTTTCTCATATTTAAGTCTAACTTTTAAGTTGCAATATCTGTTTTTCTAACTTCTGTTTTGTGAAAATTTAATTGGCAAATAAACCAACTATACATTTCAACTTTAATATCTTGACTAAAAATTCTCAATGCTTTATAATATATTATTTTGTCTATCAATTTGAATTACTAATTGCAAACTTTTTATCATTTTATTACTTTGCACTAATTTCTATAAAGTTACTACACGTATATAATATAAATTAAAAAATATAATGAAGCTGTTGATTGACAATACTTTGCAACTTTGTGGCTAACTTTGTGACTAACTTAAATTTGTGGCTAACTTTGTGACTAACTTCGTGATTAACTTTTTTTAAGTAGTTTTGTATTGAGAAGATTAATTTTTAAACTTCCTGGTTTCCAGATTATTATTCTGATTAATAGTAAATACAAACTATTTGATTTAACTAACTAATAGTAACTTTCTAATTGTGTATTTGTAACTTTCTAATTGTGTATTTGTAACTTTCTAACTACATTTGTAACTTTCTAACTGTGCATTTGTAACTTTCTAACTACATTTGTAACTTTCTAACTACATTTGTAACTTTCTAACTGCATTTGTAACTTTCTCACTGTGCATTTGTAACTTTCTAACTGCATTTGTAACTTTCTAACTACATTTGTAACTTTCTAACTGTATTTGTAACTTTCTAACTATATTTGTAACTTTCTAACTGCATTTGTTACTTTCTAATTGTGTATTTGTAACTTTCTAACTGAATTTGTAACTTTCTAACTGTATTTGTAACTTTCTAAATGTATATTTGTAACTTTCTAACTGCATTTGTAACTTTCTAACTGAATTTGTAACTTTCTAACTGCATTTGTAACTTTCTAACTGCTTTTGTTAACTTTCTAACTACATTTGTAACTTTCTAACTGCATTTGTAACTTTCTAACTTTTTACATGTTACTTAGTGATTATCCTTTTAAAATGTATTACAATCTTAATTTAAAATTTCAATATATTGTTTGTTAATTACTTTCAGTCATTTTATTTGCTAAATTATTTTTTTAATTCAAATAAGTATTAATTATTTCCAAATTCAGATTTATTTTCTTGCACAAGTTTTTAACTTTCTATTCATAACTCGTTAATTTGTTTATTAATTGATACTTACTTATTAGTATCTGTTTAATAATTGATGCAGTTATTTTTCTAATATGTTCATAGTATTTATATACATGTATATTGTATATATTGAAACACTTAATTGAACTTGATGCTAGAAAAGTATGAAATGTATGAAATTAAATGCAAAAAATATAGGAAACGAAGAGATATGAATTGAAATAAGAGACAGGAAACTGCTGGATTTTAGTGAATGACTTTTGGTGTGTTACATACATTTTGTTTTTATGACTGTGTATATACAGTATATGTGAGAGTAAGTTTTCATTTTGATGCTGAAAAAAATTGGGGTCCACATATAAAAAGCATTGAAAACATGAGTTCAAACGCCTCTTTGCTTAAACTTAGAACATATAAACCTCTAAACAGTGTAACACTCACAACTTTCTTGAAAGTACCTACACCCCCCAAAAAAAGTATAACTTTGCAAAGTGTGATGCAAAAAAAGTCACACAAGTGTCTCTGTGTTTTTCTGTGATTTGGGAATTAAAAAAAAAAAAACAATATATACAGGGTTGTTCAAAAGTCTGGAACTTTTATGAATAACGGTTTACTTATCATACAAATCTAAAATGTAACAATGCGGACAAATAGGAAGTAATATGTGCACTTTCCAATGGTGCCAAAATTATCTAACCTTGACTCTTATTTCAAGGTCATCCGTGTTCTAACTTTTCAACTGCTGAAGATAGGACAGAATTTCGAATTAGGAACTTGAAGAACACATCCGATTTAGTTCATACAAATTGTTTTCAGAAAGATTGGTGCATTAATAAACCGTAAGGAAATTTTTGAAATGTAGGCGCTAAGATGAATACTGTGCGCTGCAGTGTAGTGACTCCTCGTTTACTAAGGGTTGTCTGAAGTGTACTGCTTGGTATATATGAAAATAAACCTGCAAATTGTAGTTGCAACCTGCCCTATGTTCTAACTAAGTTTACGAGGTGTCACTTCACTGCAGCGCATGGTATTCATCA
>JAVBJR010000763.1:0-4854 GCA_031546965.1 Dysgonomonas sp. | reverse complement strand
GATACTATTACAGTTGTTCCCCACTAGTGTGACAAAATTGAAGTCACCATAGGTCGTAGAGTAACCAAATGGTGACCAAGGTGACGTCAGAACCAGATAGTATTACTGTGCGTTTCACGAAAGATGGTGGTCGAGATGGCTCCTCCCCCGACCTGATTACTGCTTTTTGGGGGGTTTGGGTATTTGAAGCTTGCTGCTGCATTCCGAATCATGACGTCACTGGGTAAAGGCGAACACGCAACAGCAAGCCTCAAATATACCCAAACCCCCCAAAAACCAGTAGTCAGGTCGGAGGAGGAGCCATCTCGACCGCCATCTTTCGTGAACCGCACAGTATCTCTTTTTTGTCCCTTGGTTCCCTCTTCTTTTCCTGCAAGTTCAATTTTGTTGGAGTAGCATAACAGAGTATTTTTGGATATTTTAGAATGTAAGTGAACGTTGTTATTACTTCCCAGCTACACTGAAATACTAATGTTTATTCATTGTGGCCAATTTTATAATTTTGATGATTTTTTTTTAATTTGCCATGTCAATTTGAATATGAATATTATTTTTTAATAGGTGGAGGGGTCAGCAGGAAGGCCACGATGTTTTTGAGGGGGGGGGGGTATCACATTTTGCCTCACTTGGACACAGAAGGGGGGTTTAGGGGTACAAAAAAGTCAAAAAGTGGGACACAAGGTTTGTGCATGGTCCCTACCTTGATTTGCGAGCATTTCACAAAACGAGCAAAACTTTTTCAGAAATTTTGACTTGCTTTGCGAGCGTCTGCCGAGCGCAATTTGCTTCCTGATTAGGTTTCACTTAGGAATCGGTCACTATTTATTAATTTGGAAACCAGGAAATCGTCGAACTGTGACCATGCTCTGGATGACATTTAGGTTATACTTTTTGAACGTTCAAAATAGCATGAATTCTGGAGCACAAGGATCGACTTGGAGAAAGGTTGGAAAGCGTCGAGAAGAACATCACGAATGTTGCATTTGGTTGTGTACGGTCTAAATTGTAGCCAGGGGTTTGGCTTTAGGTGGTTGGCTCTGGCTGGCATCGCGTGCATCATCACGATCGCAACGACCGTACGGCACAAAGATGGCCGATAAGACGAGGGCACGTAACCCTAATCCCCCGCTGGCATCTCGTTCACTCTTTCTTTTCCTCAAGTTTCTTTTGACCCCCGAGAAAGAGAAAGAGAGAGGCGGGGTCGGGTTCGAACTGGCCACATGACGAATGTGGACGAAGCTGTGGACTGCGAGCAACGAGGATGAGGAAGAGGGCGTCGACCCCAAAATGCAAACCACCAAAGTCTGAATCAAAAATGCTGAGTGACATTCGAATTTCAAGTGCCCCCCCCTTTCCTCCCTCTAAATAAGGCAGATTATCCTACAGTCACAGAATAACGTAACCTGTCAATTATGTTGGTCACCTCCCACTGACTCGTGTCCAACTAAATTCATTGAAATTTAAGACTGTAAATTAAAAACTAATACTTTGTTTCGCATCAACACATTCATTTTACTAAATGCATCATTTGCTAAAAACTTTCTAATTTGAACTGCAGTAATATACAGTTATATGTTGGGGATGAGTATTGGGACAGTTGATCACCTTCATAGTTATATTTTATGTTAGAATCGCCATAATATGAAACACCATGGCCATGTAATCAGTTTATAATTTCATTTTAAGTCGCATTGTGCAAACTATACAATAAAATCTGTAGTTTTTATGAATGTGATAAATGTGAATATCCGTGATTATGGAAATAAGTCCAGCTATGTAATTAACTAATCAAACATACATTGCCATCAGTGAAGTTTAATTACAAAACATCACTAATTTTGTAAACTGGTCGAATTTGCATAATCTGTATAAAAATACCCGTAATTATTATTAGAATTGGATAAAAGTTGTTCTAAATAGTTCTCTACTAAGTATATATGTATAAAGATAAAATATTCAAATCATATGTTTTGTATGAGGCCCATTTTTTTGCTCAAAAATAGTATATTTCAGACTGCTGTTTTGGTGAACTGGGATATGGTGAAATGGGACAGGACTGCTCTCTCATTTTCTCAACCCCCCTCCACCCTCCACTGAGTAATGTACTCGAGGTTGAGATAATGAAGTCGTTCATGGCTCCTTTTTTATAGTCTTCTAAGCAGGTAGAGAGAGAGGGAAGCAATTACGTTGCCATAATGATCTCTCATGGAGAGAAGTCCTGGACCACCAGTAAGTATCTCTGCTCTTCTGTTCTCCAAACGGGAAACTTTTGCAAAACAAAACATGCACTTTCAAACTCGTCAACGGAAATACGAATCGTTGCTATTCTTTCACGGGAAATGCACTTGCTGCTGCTGTCGCAAATGTTACCACGCGTTTTCGTTTTCTGTTCAGGTGAGGGCAGTGCGTAAGCGTGACGTCATTCACGCAGCTGGTGGCGCCCCCTGCGGCGCACCGATGAGACGTTTGCCCATTTCCTTGTCGGCGTTTTGTTTCTTTTATTTGGCAATCGCCACAAGTGGGTCGGAGAGGTACGAGGTGGAGGAGAAAGAGAGAGAGAGAGAGAGAGTCGGTGTCTGTTTTTGTTGCTCAAAAACTCAAACCAAGCGAGCAAATTGAATGTGGGAGAAAGTGAAATGATCGATATATGTATTGCCATTGGGGGCACCACGCACCTGCGGGGCCGGAGTTTGAGGGGAGGGGGCAAATTACGTAGCGGCAAAATGGGCCAGCAGTGAACCCCTCTCCCCCGCAGGTGCCACCGGTTGGCTACAAGTGCCCCCGTTTCCGGCGCCCTTTGACACCTTGCTATGACCGGCCAGGAACCTTCCGGTCGTCACCTGCAGGTTCCACGGTTATGGTTATTCAAAAATCACGTATAGTATCACGAATTTTCCCAAGGAGGTTCCTACACGAGTCTTTTTATCTTCAGATTTATACAGGGTGTCCGGAAAGTCTGGTCTTTTTGTTAATAACTTGAAATTGAAGCGAATATTTGAAAATGTAATGACGTTTCCATCTGTAACATGGAGGACATCCATTGGTGACGATACTTTTGACCTTGGAACATTCCTTCAAGGTCGTTCCAAATTTATCTTCGCCAGTTTTGAAGATAGGTGGGTCGTATAAATTAGAGATGCTTGATCAATGTATGCCGATTTCAAATCTGTTTTCGCCAATGTGTTTGAAATAACATTGGTCAAATATCTCTAATTTATACTACACACCTATCTTCAAAACTGGCTAAGTTAAATTTGGAATGACCTTGATGGAATGCTCCAAGGTCAAAAATATCGTCACTAATGGATGTCCCCCCATGACATTACAGATGGAAACGTCATTACATTTTCAAATATTCGCTTCAATTTCAAGTTATTAACAAAAAGACCAGACTTTCCGGACACCCTGTATAATGAAATAGAATGCCATTTATCAAATAGAGATGGTGCTGCAATAAAACCTCTTGTAGAATACACACATTAATTGCAAATGAAAAATATACAGCATATAGGCGACAGTTAAAGGAGAACTGACACGGGAATATTTGACCTCGCCGATTTGGTCGATCGTTTTGTCAACTCGTCAGACACGTATTCTGAAACTTCGTTGCGATTTTCAGATTTGTTTACCTTACCGTTTAATTGTTACGACGACTAGAGTAAACGTCCATTTCGGTCGTCAAGTCGCAATGTACGTCACGGATCGGAAACGCTGCAATTGGCAGAAATTCGAAAACGTTCGATTTCGATCGCCGACGATCGGTCTCATTGGCTCGCGCCATTTTGCCACAGGACATTATGACGCCAGCGCCGTGACATCGCACTCCTGTGACACCATGGCGTCACATCTATAACTAGTCGTAACTATTTTTAACTAATATTTACAAAACTATCGTTCCCGCCAATCGTTTTTTCGTCATAATTTCAATAAACTCGGAACTTTTCAGGGTATGTTCAAAAACCGTGTCAGTTCTCCTTTAACTAAATTGAAACGCAGCCTCAAAAGACTATTCAACTAACATTTGGATCACCTGCCTGTTAGGACCAATTTTGCTAGTTCCTGGCCGTACAGCTCTATTAGATTTAACATTTGTGATAGGACCACCTGCCAAACGCGACCAAGTACAGTGAGACCTGTCTATGAGAGGACAACTGGTGGGACAAGAGAAAAGTGGTCCTAACTCACAGGGAGGTCCCTTAACGCAGGTACTGCACGAAAAATAAAACCAATTTTATGCAGCCAGCCTTGCATCTTTTTCATTATCAGGTGTACTAAAATACATGCATGGACCCTGTTTTTACTTGATGTCTGTGAGGGGGGCGTGATTCCATGGAAGTGTGTGGTGATACCCATGCCCAATTTCCACACAATTTACATAAACCTCAGGAATATTGGTCTGACGTTTGCAAAAAAAGTGCCCCATTTGACAGGTTTTCAGCAATTTGGGCCTCAAAAATCATGGTCCTTGGTCGTGTTTGCCAAGTGGTCCTCCCACCATGTTAAATCCTATGGCAGGGTTCATACCGACAGGGAAAGTCAGGGAAAGTCAGGAAAAGTCAGGGAAATTGATCTTGGTCAGGGAAAGTCAGGGAAATTGGGTAAAAATGTGAAAAAGTCAGGGAAAAGTCAGGGAAATTACATGATCACCAGACTGCAGCCACTCTCTTATCCCCTAATACACCCCCATAATTCTAATTGCCACAAGCAAATTTTTGAAATCTTCAAATGTATAATTCCTTACTTCAGTAAAACATCTCAATTTGTGTCTTAGAATAATTGTATTGTTTTTAAGGCGACTCAGTGAGCTCACATTGAGTCTTTCGCTGTTCTGTCTACTATAAAGTTTGTGGCGCA
>JAVBJR010000765.1:0-2992 GCA_031546965.1 Dysgonomonas sp. | reverse complement strand
GCGTTTTGGCTGTTCCTGGTTGCACCCGGTTGCACCCCTCGCGCACTCGATGACACTTTCGTTCGATTGGGAGCCCATTTGGGCCCAAACACAAAACCACGCCCCAACTCGCACGGTTTTAAATTATTTACTCGTTAACTATAGAGAATTGATCTACACATTATACCTTATTTCTCTATAGTTTTGCAGCGAGAATATTGTGTATTTTTATAGTTTTAGAGTGGACTGTCCCTTTAATTCAATGATGCTCTACAACTTTCCAATTGAAACCAGTGACTTATCGCTAATGGTTTCATAGATAGGATTGCAATGACCTCGATGGTAAGGTCAAAGGTCATTTGATTCCTCGCATGTGAATTCCTATTTAACTCTGAAATGGTTTTTATTCTAATTGTCACCGTTTTCTTTATATAAATTAAGGCCCAGACTTTTGGTTCACCCTGTATACTACTACAAAGGTCTCCCTTCCAAACGTCTTTATATTTTTAATTAATATTATCTCTATGCATTTTTTGGACGAGTTCAAGACGGCTATTTTCTGAGGAGGAGGAACTGGTTTGAGTGGGTGAGGTTCAATCCATGACTGATGGATTGGCGCAACTAACATTAATCAACAGGTGTATATGATCGTGGCAGACTCTCTCCTTTCATCCACTCTTGATAATACTCACTCCTTTTGTTGTTAAAAGAAAAATGATATTACCTTGAGTACCATGTTCAAGGTCATATATAACGTATTTAATACATATGAACCATGATTCCAAATATTATTTAATTTACATAATTTCCTATACCTCAATATTTATTTTATGCGCTTATTTCGGTGGATATATTGTCACAAAATTGTAAGACTGTATCAAACCCCTGCATAACTTAGCATTACAGACTGCCGAGGGATGATAATCTAGAACGGGTGGTGATACAGCACTGTTCCCTCTTACAACTGGCATGATGTGAAAATGTACATAAGCATGGAATGTAATTGTGATGGTGAGGTGTGTCTAAAATATAGGATTCAGCACGTACAGTTTACATTCATAACACAACATTTATAAATTCTGTAAAGCTAGCTACTCCATCAATTAATGTGCATTTTGTATAATCATTTTTGACCTAGTTTTAAACAATGGTTTATGGTAATAGTAGTCTTACCACTTCTGTCAGTCCCTTTGCTAATGTTGTCAATGGCATGCCTGACTTGTGTTGTCAAATTGGACTTTTCACATATGATGATTGCCTCTTGCACACGACGGCAGAAGCTCTATAGGTCTTTCCCATAGACAAACCCATACATCCATTTTTAACAGTTCTATGCTTTGTAATCGTTTCTGATATTCTTGCTTAATTTGATCAAGAATAACAGTTATGGAGTGTTTCCTTTAATACAATACAAACAATGAGAACATTCACAAAACAGTAACATTTTGAATTTTGAATACCTGCATATGTGATGTACATAACAAATGTGTTGCCTAGTCTGCAAGCATACCCATGCTTCCCTCATGTACACAGAAACTGGCCCAACCTCCATGCCATCATTGTCGCAGATATAGGCGCCCATGCCATATCTGTTTCAACACGCGTGACTCCGAAGCAAGGTGTTTTTAAAGAAGTGTACTCCCTGAACCTTAAAATAACATCCCACATGAAAGTTTTGGACAGCACCTCATATTTCAATTACACTTTAAAAAGTATGAATGCAGAACATGGCATATATCTATTGCTGAATGTGTGTTGGTTATTAAAGGAGAACTGTCACCATTTCCTTACATACCCTAAAAATCTCATCAAACGTGAAAAACATGGTGAAAAACATGTTGGTGAAGTCAGATTTCAATTATAAAATGAAAAAAAATTTATCGGCAATCTAAGCACAATTTTGTAGCTCCGCCCCTTTATTCGTTAAAATTCGGTTTGAGGTACAAAGCGTTAATGTAGTTCGATTGTTGCATTACCAACTGTTGTCCAGATGTCCAACTATACTTGCATTTCAATGAAATTGCAGTTTTCCTTCCCCGAGAACCGCAAACAGACGGATTACGTACGTACCCGGCAGTAGGCGTGGTCGAGCGATGAGTCAAGTGTACAAGTAATGGGCTAATTGGACTCTTATCCGATTTCTTTGAATAGCAATTGCTCAACTTCCCTGCAGCCGAAAAAATTCGCAACCGGCCTGACTATTCTTCGATACTCGATCAATTTAGCGACCTTATTGTCTTTGCAATCAAAAATGACGAAAAATACCCCGGCAGTTCTCCTTTAACTCAAGCAAAGGACAAGAGGAATCTGGGTTTCTGGCAATGTTACTACCAAGGCTTACAAAACTGCCTTTTTGTATGTATTTCTTTTGGCAATTTAGTGCAGATGCTGCCAGGTGCATCTAAATGCAGCACTAAGTTTTTGTTAAAGTTCCACAAACGGCGCAAGAACAGTATCTGGCGTGTTGTGTACAGCGATATTATAAAAGGGAAAATGCTCAATGATTGTATGTAGCCTTGAGTTATTTTCCCTTTGAGATGATTGAATGTCATTATTTCATTTTTAATGGTCAAATCAAAGTTGACATCTCTGTGCCTGTCTGTCATCTTTTGCCAGTACCTGTTTGGAAATATATTGTAACTAACTTGAATATATACGTAAGTACAGTCTGTTTGGTAATTTAGTGGACACTCGGTATTTCAATGAAACTAAGGAAATCAGGCAAAAATGGATACACAGCTGTTAATTACAACGTAAAACAGATTGTGACACATTTTCACAACGATATCTGCCATGGCTTTCATAGCAGACATTAAAATGTGGGAATGGGCGAAATCAACTGTTTGATATTTTAGTGGACACTGAACTAAAATGTTACATAAAATTGTCCTGATACATAATTGACCCTCCATTTGCCTTTATCACATTAAAAACTACTTCTGTCATAGGTTCTGCTAATGTATGCATACTCTTAAGATCATTTTTAACCAGCAATCAGTAATATCCTATCTTA
>JAVBJR010001285.1:0-3895 GCA_031546965.1 Dysgonomonas sp. | reverse complement strand
ACGTTTTGTTTCCAAATATGTTCTATTTCCAAATTCGTTCCATTTCCAAACTCCCGTCAGAAATGCATTCCAAAAGTGTACCATTTCCAAATGCGTTTTCTTTCCAAATTATAGTTTTAAGTGTGTTCCACTTCCAAATGCGTTCCATTTCCAAATGTGTTATATTTCCAAATGTTTGTTCCAAATGTGTTCCATTTCCAAATTCCAGTTCTAAATGAGTACCATTTCCAAATTCCATTTCTAAATGCGTTCCATTTCCATGTGTTTTAGTTCCAAATCCGTTCCATTTCTAAACTCTAATTCGAAATGCGTTCAACTTCCAAATGTGTTCCACTTCCAAATACGTTCCACTTCCAAATATGTTATATTTCCAAATCCGTTCCATTTCCAAATTCCATTTCCGAATGCCGAACAAATTTTAAAATGGGACACATTTAGAACTGGAGTTTGGAAATGGAACGCATATGAAACTGGAATTTAGATTTGGAATGGATTTGGAACTGCCATCGTTCGAAAAATCTTGGTTCAATTTATTGTCTATACGTAAATGGTGTCGTTATTTCAATGTAAATTAAAATTTAGCAAAATGTGCCAAATGGAACAGGTGAGCTTAGTGTGTTCCAATAGTCCGATTGAAACGGGGTTTGCACCATTGTATTCAGAACCTTTAATACTTTAATGAAGCTGGTTCGGAATCGTAAGAAAAATCTTGGTTCAATTTATTGTCCATAGATGGCGTCGTTTTTCAATTACAATTCAGCAAAATGTGCCCAATGAAACGGAAGCTAAGTGTGTGGAACGGATGAGGTACTAGAGTTTGGAAATGGAACGCATTTGGAACTAAAACACATTAGGAAGTGGAACGTATTTGGTACAGGAAATTAGAAATGGAACGCATTTAGAAATGGAACTCATTTTGAACTGGAATTTGGAAATGGAACACATTTGGAAATATAGCGCATTTGGAAATGGAACACATTTGGAATGCATTTCTAACTGGAGTTTGGAAATGGAACGAATTTGGAAATGGAACATTTGAAAACAACGCATTTGGAAGTGGAACGCAATTTGGAATTAGAATTTGGAAATGGAACACATTTGGAAGTGGAACGTATTTGGAACAGGAACTTGGAAATGGAACGCATTTTGAAATGGAACGCATTTGGAAGTGGAACACATTTGGAACAAACAAATTTGAAAATGGAATGCATTTGGAAATGGAACGTGTTTGGTATTTGAACACATTAGAATGTGTAATGCATTTTTACTGGTACAAATTTCAAAATGGAACGCGTCTGGAAATGGAACACATTTGGAAGTGGAACGCAATTTGGAATTAGAATTTAGAAATGGAACACATTTGGAAGTGGAGCGCAATTTGGAATTAGAATTTGGTAATGGAACATATTTGGAAGTGGAACGTATTTGGAACAGGAAATTGGAAATGGAACGCATTTTGAAATGGAACACATTTGGAAGTGGAACACATTTGGAAACGGAACACATTTGGAAACGGAACACATTTGGAAACGGAACGCATTTGGAAATGGAACGCATTTGGAACGAACAAATTTGAAAATGGAATGCATTTGGAAATGGAATGTATTTGGTATTTGAACACATTAGAATGTGTAATGCATTTTTACTGGTACAAATTTCAAAATGGAACGCGTTTGGAAATGGAACACATTTGGAAATGAAACATTTGGAAGTGGAACACATTTGGAAGAGGAACACAATTGGAACTGGAATAGAAAATGGAATTGAAAATGGAACACATTTGAAAGTGGAACGCATTTGGAACTGGAGGAAATTTGAAAATGGAACACATTAGGAATTTAAATTTGGAAATAGAACACATTTGAATTTGAAAATGGAACACATTTGGAAACAGAACGCATTTGGAAACCGAACTCATTTGGAAGTGGAGTTCGGATGTTGAACAAAAATGGAACGCATTTGAAAGTTGAATTTGGAAATAGAACGTATTTGGAACTTATCACATTTTGCAACTGAAGGAAATTCGAAAATGGAACACATTTAGAATTTAAATTTGGAAATGGAACACATTTGGAAACGGAACGCATTTGGAAGTGGAACACAATTGGAAGTGGAACACATTTGGAAGTGGAACATAATTGGAACTGAAATTTGGAAATGGAACACATTTGAAAGTGGAACGCATTTGGAACTGGAGGAAATTTGAAAATGGAACACATTTGGAATTTAAATTTGGAAATGGAACACATTTGGAAACAACGCATTTGGAAACGGAACACATTTGGAAGTGGAGTTCGGATGTTGAACGAAAATGGAACGCATTTGGAACGCATTTGGAAGTGGAACGCATTTGGAACTGAAAATACGGTCGATATGCACTGAAGGTTAGTTTTGACACAAACGGCGTGCCATATGTTTCGGTACGTACGAGTGACGTACGAGTGACCCCGCCCCACAGGCCTCCTGGTCCGCGAATGCGACCTCTCGGTCCGCAAAAAGGATTTACAGAAACTCATTTGCCAAGAGGCCATCTGGGCCACCATAGTAGACATTTCAAACATCTCCTGTAGAGCTTGCTTCCATTGTGTTGCAATCAACTCATTGTGGATATTGTTCATTTGGTTGGTTTTGTTGTGTTTGTGTTGGGCAAGTTCAAAAGATATTGCAAATAAAATGCCAGTATTTCCATTGACTTGAGATGAGGTGTTGTGTCACCACAATAATTCCGGAGCTTCACTAGATGCTTTTGCAGGCGGTGATCCCCTGTTAATTGTTTCGCTGCATCGCTCTACATCTGTCTGCGATGTTGGCTGCCAAAATTCCCTGTTAATTCCCATAACGCGATAAAATTCTGACGCTACAGTTTTTGGACTTTAAGTTCAGTGCTCTCAATGCCACTAATTCACTTTTTTGTTCTATCTTTAATATTTTAAAAGTTAGAACACGGATGACCTTGAAGCAAAGGTCGTACATTGGAACATGCCATTGTATTTGGAACCCTTTATTTCCTATTTGTCCCCCTATTCAAATTTTGGTTACCTACAATGGTTTGGAAGTGATTGCTTGCACTTTCCGTTCACCCTGTATATACCATTGGATTTTCAAATGCCCAGTGTAATATTTTTGGCGTTCACAGAAAATGATGTATAGGGGCAATTAAATTGATGAAACATAGGCAAAACGGACAAAGTTGTTTTTTCTCCAAACTTTGCAACTCAAACATCATGCAAAAATGCATATGGTACAAGTTTTAGAACTTGTTTGCAAGCTGTTTAAATTAAAATTAAAATTATAGATTCTACCAAAGTAAGCGAACTATAAATTTCGAAATGATATACAGTGAAACCTGTCTAAGAGGATCACAGGGAATAGTTGTCCTAAGGGGTATGTACGATTGGAAGTTTTAGGTGTTACCTATTCCATATTTCTCAAGAATTTACATAAACCTGAGGAATTTTGGGCAGACTTTTGAAAAAATAGTGCCCCATTTAACAGGTTTTTAGCAATTTGTGCCTCAAAAATCATGTTCCTTAATGGATCGCGTTTGGCAGACGCACATAAAAATACGGCACAAGATCTTATAGGATTTTTGAAACCCATAGGATCTTATAAGATTTTATAGGAAAATAATTTTATCTCATATAGGACGGGATTCCCATAAGAAAACTGTTCAATTACCATATATGATCGTAATCTTATAAGATTTATGTCATAGTTTCTTATATGATTGCAATCATATCAGATTTTTACCACCTTTTCTTATATAAATATTGTGTTCTAGGAAATCACTGATATATTTCTTATATGATCGTTTGCCTATATGAAAATTGTATAATTTCTTATAAGAATGTTATCATATGAATTTTACAAAACGTATATCATAACCTGAAATCGA
>JAVBJR010000863.1:0-4160 GCA_031546965.1 Dysgonomonas sp. | reverse complement strand
ATTTCCAAGGCAATGAATGCAAAGTTTTCATTGATCCATGCTATGCATACAAATGGCCATGTGCTCAAGAGAAATGTGTTAAAGAGACTCTTACAAAATACGTAAATCTATTTGATCAACATTTGAATTTATTTGATCAGCATGTGAATCCATTTGATCAGCATGTGTATTAATTTATTCACACGTGCATCTAATCAATCAACATGTGCATCTAATTGATCACCACGTGCATCTAATTGATCAATATGTGCAGCAAATTGATCAACACATGCATCTAATTGATCAACACGTGCATCTAATGGATCTAGACTTGCATCTAATTGATGAACACATGCATCTAATTGAACAACGCCTGCATCTAATTGACCAACGTGTACATCTAATTGATGAACGTGTGCATCTAATTGATCAACACATGCATCTAGTTAACCATCATTGATCAAATAGATCATGGAGTTGGAAAATATGAGGTAGATGACAATCACGATGAACAGTATCCTCAACTCATAGAATTGAATGTTGCATAAAATCTTTAATATGCCGACATGTTTCGACCACGTCATGTGGTCATCCTCAGGGCAAGAAAATTACAGCTAACAGACCAAAACAGCGAAATTTAAGTAAAATAAAATAAAATAAAAATACAAGGTATTATTAAAATCTTCTTGTACCAGAAAATCCGGAATACAGGAAACGTCAACGACATGACAATTTAAAACAGTGCATCTAGAAATAGAAACAAGAATTCTTATAACTAGTACAAAATAGCAAAGAATAAAACTTACAAAAAGACGAAGCATGTTCATAAGAGGTCGATAGTAAGCGCGCTGGTTCCGCGAGAGAATGAATTTAATATCTGGGGTTCAAACCATTTTATAACCATCTAGTTAACCAACAAGTGCATCTAATTGACCAACGATTGCATCTAATTGATGAACGTGTGCATCTAATTGATCAACACGTGCATTTAATTGATCTATATGTGCATCTAATTGATCAACACATGCATCTAGTTGATCAACAAGTGCATCTAATTGATCAACTCGTTCATATAATTGATCAACACGTGCACCTAATTGATCAACACGTGAATCTAATTGATCAACATGTGCATCTAATTGAGCAATATGTGCATCTAAATGATCAACGTATGCATCTAATTGACCAACGCCTAATTGATGAACAGGTTCATAGAACTGATCAACATGTGCATCTAATTGATTAACACGGGCACGCAATCAACACTTGAATTCTGTGCATATATTTTCTTGTGCAAATAATTGATCAACACATTAATTCACTTTGAAGGTTACATATTGTATAAAAATCAAATAATAGCTTTATTGACACAACAGAATAATACATATTGTTCAGAGTGAACAAAGACAGCATGATTGTTGCATGCATCATGATGTTAAATGTGTTTTAACACTAACAGAAGCTTATTCGGAATTTTAATGCCTAATGAAGTGTCCATTATGAAAACAACAATTAGTATACCGTACCCAGTATATTAAATTATGTATAGCTTTTTAATGATTGCCATGTGTTATTTTTATTACCACTGTTTACTACCTAGGTCTCCAACAACACAATTAGAATTTAAATTAAACATGCATATGATAACTTATTGCGCATTCTACCTAACCTCAACAATTACATGTTTGCATGCATAAGTGCACTATAATGAAATTACACTGAAACGTTTATGTTACAGTATAGCCTACACAGTTGTATTATAATGGTTGTCCAAAAACATTACAAATTATGGAGTATTAAGCGCACGTCATGCTCTTGAGTAGTTAATGGCATTTTGCTAATATTAAGGTCACATAGCAACTAAGGTCATGGTAACTCCTTTGTTGCCATGAGTCCAATTTCATGGCATAAACCACTGTAAACAATTTAATTTTTAATTCTTGTCTAGATTGTACGTCCCTGTTCTTGAAGTGCATACTATTCACATGAGGATTGCCCTGCAGGAGATTTATTAGGAAGTGTCTCCGATCCTGACACACAGTAACATTTCACACTTCCGGCAGGTGGCTCTGATTGGTGGATTTAGTCATGTGACCAGAGCGTTAGGAGATTGGCGGAGATATAGGTGTCTAAGCTCTATTGCGTGCCTCAGTGGAAAATGGCAAATGGTAACATACACTCAGTATACTTTTAGCCATCGATTTGTAAAACAAATTAGCCGCAAATAATTACAACAAAAATGTAGGTAATAATTATTATTGACAGCTGCGACTACTGAATAGGTACTATACTGTTAAATACATTACACTCTTGACCAACCTATTCCAAACATTCCTTGGCAATTTTTTTTCCTTTAGATAATGGTCACAGAGCATTGATGTAGGGTAATTTATGAGTAGTCGAATCTTCTGGATGTTAAAAAAATTGTGATGAACAAGAATATGGGTCAAGCATCCGAAGAACAGAGTACTAATCAATATTCCGCTTTATATACCAACTCAACCGTCAAGCTTCAGCCTTGGCTATTTGTTAACAGCCAAAACACACTCACATGTAAGGGAATATTTTTTACAATAAGTAAAAATGGATGTTGAACATTTTGTTGATTAACATTTGGCGATACAACAGCTTTGTATTTTTAAATAAAAAACGGCTAATACTTTCCGGATGGCCCATGTATTTCATACAACTGTCTTTATGTAATTTTTTAGTTCTTTCTTATGTATGACTTCAAATGGAATGGTAGAAAAGCAAGTTTAGGGCATGCTGATCTAAAAAACCCAAGCAACTACTTTTTTTTAGAAGAATTGTAATGACATAATAGTCGTGTATAGGCAATATCCAATCACAATTAATATCAGCTTGAGTTGCAAACCACAGAGAATAGTTTTCAGATATTATTGTGCAAGATGTACGGTCGTAGGAAGCGGGGGAGGGGGGGGGGTGCCAACTTGGTTTCGATCGAATTATTTTATATAGGGGTGGATAAAAAGTCTGTATCTTTCGTTAATACCTTTTTACACAACTCCGTAAATTGTTATCATTTTCAAAAAATTGAAAGACCTATTTAATATTGGGCTGATTTCTTTGAAAACCTTGATGACATTGCAACCTACATGCATTCTGGGATGTAGTAACTACAAATAATGCTCCTTACACATACCATATTTAATAAGAATACAGCAAACGGCATGATTTGGGTCATCAATATTTTGTGGGGTATACCTTTGTTTTGACGACAGCTTTACAGCGTCTTTGCATGAATGATGTGTTTTTAGCAGCATGTAGGGGTTGAAGGACAGGTTGCAACGTAGAGCAATATTTCAACAATTTTGCTATTATTCTTTCCTTAAATTGTGTCAATTTATAATACTGTATGTGTACTTAATAATCATTATTTGTAGTCTCTGCATTCTAGAATACATGTAGGTTGCAATGTCATCAAAGGTTTTCAACGAAATGAGCCCATGGTGTGCTTAGGGCGAATCGCTAACGCCCATTGACGTCACCAAAATGTAGGTGTTCCCACGTCCGCCATCTTGGGTGGTTGCTTCTCTTTACAATGTTGTGCATTGCCCATGTGCTCGCCACTATTCAATAGTTTTTTCTTCATTTTTTGACTTACTTAATCAGTTTGTAATCGATATAAAATTAGACAAGAGTTACTGAAGTTTAGGGAGGCAATTTGGAGCTATAAAGATGGCTATTTTCATCGATTTTTGGGCATTTAAACTTCTCAAATTTTGGTAAAAGTGCCTTAAAAATAGTTTTTGTGAACATTTTATAATTTTAGTTTTGGTGTTTATGCAATAATTAATTAAAGGAGAACTGTCAGGGTATTTTTCGTTATTTTTGATTGCAAAGACAATCAGGTCGCTAAATTGATCGATTATCGAAGAATAGTCAGGCAGGTTGTGAATTTTTTCGGCTGCAGGGATGTTGAGCAATTGCTATTCAAAGAAATCGGATAAGTGTCCGCTTACGCCATTACTTGGACACTTGACTCATCGCTTGACCACGCCCGCTGCCGGGTACGTACGTAATCCGTCTGTTTGCGGTTCTCGGGGAAGGAAAACGGCAATTTCATTGAAATACAAGTATAGTTGGACATCTGGACAACAGTTGGCAATGCAACTATCGCACTACGTTAACGTTTTGTACCTCAAACCGAATTTTAACGA
>JAVBJR010000415.1:0-7838 GCA_031546965.1 Dysgonomonas sp. | reverse complement strand
GGCATTTTTTGGACATTTTGCCATTTTTTGGAGATTTTGGCATTTTTTGGACATTTTGGCATTTTTGGAAATCTTGTCATTTTTTGGAGATTTTGGCATTTTTTGGAGATTTTGGCATTTTTTGGACATTTTGGCATTTTTGGAAATCTTGTCATTTTTGGAGATTTTGGCATTTTTTGGACATTTTGCCATTTTTTGGAGATTTTGGCATTTTTTGGACATTTTGCCATTTTTGGAAATATTGTCATTTTTTGGAGATTTTGGCATTTTTTGGGCATTTTGTCATTTTTTAGAAATTTTGTCATTTTTTAAACTGTCTTTTTGGACATTTTGGAATTTTTTGGACATTTTGGCATTTTTTGGACATTTTTGCATTTTTTAGACATTTTTGCATTTTTTAGAAATTTTGGCATTTTTTAGAAATTTGGTCATTTTTTGAAACTTTGTCTTTTTGGAGGGCATTTTTTGGACATTTTGGTATTTTTGGACATTTTGGCAGTTTTTGGACATTTTGGCATATTTTAGAAAATTTGTCATTTTTTGGACATTTTGGCATTTTTTGGACATTTTGGCCTTTTTTGGACATTTTGTCATTTTTTAGAAATTTTGTCATTTTTTAAAATTTTGCCTTTTTGGACATTTTGGTATTTTTTGGAGATTTTGGCATTTTTTGGACATTTTGGCATTTTTTGGACATTTTGGCATTTTTTGGACATTTTGGCATTTTTGGACATTTTTGCATTTTTTAGGAATTTTGTCATTTTCTAGGCATTTTGGCATTTTTTGAAATTCTGTCTTTTTGGACATTTTGGCCTTTTTTGGACATTTTGGTATTTTTTGGACATTTTGGCATTTTTTGGACATTTTTTCATTTTTTAGAAATTTTGGCATATTTTAGAAAATTTGTCATTTTTTTAAACTTTGTCTTTTTGGAGGGCATTTTTTGGACATTTTGGTATTTTTGGACATTTTGGCAGTTTTTGGACATTTTGGCATATTTTAGAAAATTTGTCATTTTTTTAAACTTTGTCTTTTTGGACATTTTGACATTTTTTGGAGATTTTGGCAGTTTTTGGACATTTTGGCATATTTTAGAAAATTTGTCATTTTTTTAAACTTTGTCTTTTTGGACATTTTGACATTTTTTGGAGATTTTGTCATTTTTTGGAGATTTTGGCATTTTTTGGACATTTTGGCCTTTTTTGGACATTTTGTCATTTTTTTAGAAATTTTGTCATTTTTTAAAATTTTGCCTTTTTGGACATTTTGGTATTTTTTGGAGATTTTGGCATTTTTTGGACATTTTGGCATTTTTTGGACATTTTGGCATTTTTTGGACATTTTGGCATTTTTTGGACATTTTGGCATTTTTTGGAGATTTTGGCATTTTGTGGACATTTTGGCCTTTTTTGGACATTTTGGCCTTTTTTGGACATTTTGGCCTTTTTTGGACAGTTTGGCATTTTTTAGAAATTTTGTCATTTTTTTAAATTTTGCCTTTTTGGACATTTTGGTATTTTTTGGAGATTTTGTCATTTTTTGGACATTTTGACATTTTTTTGACATTTTGCCATTTTTTAGAAATGTTGTCATTTTTTAGAAATGTTGTCATTTTTTAGAAATGTTGTCATTTTTTAGAAATGTTGTCATTTTTTAGAAATGTTGTCATTTTTTAGAAATGTTGTCATTTTTTGGAGATTTTGACATTTTTTGGAGATTTTGGCATTTTTTGGACATTTTGGCATTTTTTGGACATTTTGGCATTTTTTGGACATTTTGGCATTTTTTGGACATTTTGGCATTTTTGGAAATCTTGTCATTTTTTGGAGATTTTGGCATTTTTTGGACATTTTTGAATTTTTTGGACATTTTGGCATTTTTTGGAAATCTTGTCATTTTTTGGAGATTTTGGCATTTTTTGGACATTTTGGCATTTTTTGGAAATCTTATCATTTTTTGGAGATTTTGGCATTTTTTGGACATTTTGGCATTTTCTGGACATTTTGGCATTTTTGGAAATCTTGTCATTTTTTGGAGATTTTGTCATTTTTTGGACATTTTGGCATTTTTTGGAGATTTTGGCATTTTTGGAAATCTTGTCTTTTTTTGGAGATTTTGGCATATTTTGGACATTTTGACATTTTTTGGACATTTTGTCATTTTTTGAAATTTTGCCTTTCTGGACATTTTGGTATTTTTTGGAGATTTTAACATTTTTTGGACATTTTGGCATTTTTTTGGAGATTTTGGCATTTTTTAGAAATCTTGTCATTATTTGAAATCTTGTCATTATTTGAAATCTTGTCTTTTTGGTCATTTTGGCATTTTTTGGACATTTTGGCATTTGTTGGACATTTTGGCATTTTTTGGATATTTTGGCATTTTTTGGACATTTTGGCATTTTGGACATTTTGGCATTTTTGACTGTTTTTATTCTTGACATATTGATTTTTTTTTTGAAATTTCGGTATATGTTGAAAAACTTTTTACATTTCTTAAAATTCCGGATTTTTTTAATAACATTGTGGGTTTTCTTGAATTTGTGGAATATTTTCTACACTTTTTAAAACAAATTTCTTACCTCTAGGCATTGCATTTGGAATTTTTCTTAAATATATAGGAAATATTGGAATTTTCTAGTTAGTGACAAATTTCCAATTACAAAGTAAAAGAGCACATTTAATTCATTCCAATTTTTTTTTCTAATTCGCTTGAACCGCATCTCCGATGTAATGAACTACAAACAAAAAATATTATGTAAAACAGTATACATATTTATTTCTATTTCATCCATTGAAATTACAAGGTTTTCGAACAATTAATCTTACTTTTGAGAACCAGGGTCAAATGAGTGAGGGAACATTGAAAAACGTGCGAGCTCAATTAACATGCAAATACATGATCGCAATCAGTTACACAGAATAGTGCAATGTATGATCTTCCATACTAAATGTTATTTTAAAGGACTTCTCAAATGAGGTAACAAGATTAGACCATTTGCAAAATTGCTGCAAAAATGCCGAGTTTTCCTCTTAAATTTGACACGACAATAAGGTATAACATCACTTGTTCGAAAGCCTATGCCATGATATGCAAAATTAGTAGTACAAAACAATTTTCTAGATAATTTTAACTATGTTTTCGGCTAAAGAATATTAAATACCGATAAAAATATTGATCTAAAATTTGTATTGACGTTTCACAGTAGCTTTCATATCGAAAATCAATATCACTAACATTTTAAAAGACAAGAAGCGTAACTCAATACATTATTCAGCAAGTTAGCTACCTAGTGTGTGTTACAATGTAAGTAATTTAATAGTAGCTTTTCCAAAGCAATGAATGTTTGAGCAATGCTACCTTGTTGCTATGCGGTATACACAACAAACAATATTTCCAGAAAAGTAAAACACGGCCATTGATTAAATTGATCCAGGAAATGTCTATAACAAATAACATGTCTTCACATTCTCTTTCTATGTTGTCAAGCTTGCTGGTATGATGATAGACAAGTTTGAAACTATGAACTGGAAGTCAATAAGGTTAAATTTTAAAGCATTTGAATTATAAAACGCAGAAACACGCTGTATGACCGCAAATAAATTGCAGACCATGCATTTTCAAATGATGGCTATTGGAACTTTACTGTGTTACTCAATATGCTGGGCATGAGTGAATTACTATATATAAAGGAATTGTTTTCATGCATCATGTTCAATGGACATGTTGACACTGTCAGAGTAAGTTTACTGCGACACGTGGCACAACCTTAACTCCACAATGGTATTTCCACATTTCAAAAGCGATTTTAAACGTAAGTAGATGATCTTTCTAACGGATAATCAACTTTTGTGATAATAATGTAAATTATCAATGTACCTACTGGTAATTTATTATTTTGTGCAGTTGTAGGAGCTATCGTGCTAATACTGCATATTTCACTCGCTTTACATTCCGGTGAGAATACTGAATAATTAGCAGGTAATTAGTGATTGCATGCCATGTGTTCAATGTTAAAGTAATTATATAGAAACCACCAGTTCCAAAATGAGAAGCATTATTGGCAGTATAAGTGTTATGAAGGGTGAAGCGGAGGAAGACACCATCATGAAATTATCACCGACACGCGTTATAAGGGCAATTGCAGCTCAATTGTGGAAATGGAAAATAAAAAGCGTGCGTATTACAACTGAAAAGAAATTTGGCAAGTTGCTTACACTGTATAAGCTTTTATGCAATTGCATGCAGTACTGCAGACATTTATTTACCTGTGATGTTAAAATGATTTCCCACTATTAATATGAAAAATAATTACTGTAACGTAGAAATAATATCAAAAGAATGGAAGAGAATACTATTTGAAAGCGGAATTCCATTTTATACAGTAGTCGTCATGCGACAAATCTTGTCAGATACTTTCTATGATACTGATGATCCTTATGATACTTATGATATGCTCCCACGGGCAACTATCATGTTGTTAACTGAAGAGAAGTTGGAGATTCTATACAGCAGTGAAACTGTAAATATATTATATTTGGTGCCTATCTGACTGAATACGAATACCGCCTTTTATTTCGATCCCATTTAAATTTGCAAGAAAATGGGATCACATGAAGAGGGGTATGTTTAGAATGTGACATCAATGAGGTTAATATAGAAGGAATGGCAAACGCCGTGCATCGCGCCCGATGCAAACTGGCAGCCACATTCGAGTTGCGGCGATCGTCGATTTTTCAGCGATTTTTCGTGGTTTTCGCCGATAACGAGCATCGCAACTAATTACATTTTTGAGGACGTCTTATACGGTTAAACCGAGAATTATCAACTTTTTTGCCCATGGCCGCCATCTTCGAGTTCGAACGATACATATGACGTATGACGTCATACTTGATCCACGCTGTGCTTCGCCAGGGGAATTTCGTTTGCCACTCCTTCTGTATTAACCTCATTGGTGACACAGCGCTCTTTTGCAGATCACTTGAAATTTTCTTAAATTAATGAGCTTATTGCTAGGCTAATAATTAATAGAATAGAATAGAATAGATTAATTGTTTATAAACAATTAATCTAATTCATTTTGTGTAATTAGGAATCTGAATTATTTAACGGAGGAATTGCCACATTCCACAATCCGCATGTTATTGTCGGAAGATGCCTACCACAATTTATTTCAAAATTTAACGTATCAACAAATGTTTACATGACTATTCTACCTGTGGATACAACAAACTGGGTAAATAGCCTTATTGAATACAAAACACTAGAATAAAATGTAGGCAAATATTCTTTACCCGATTAAAACATTTACAATAAATAATACATTGTTGTAATCGGAGAAAGAATTTATGATGACCCTGTATTATGCACGCTAATATACTAAATGTCTCACCTAAGGTAGGCTACTCGTATTGCTATGAAAGCATGAACAATTTAGAAAATACTTTGAAAACGGTTAATTTCGGGGTGGCTTTATTGTTGTAATATTCCCAAAACTTCAATTTTCCGTAAAAATTTATGCATCTCAAAATTTGCATAAACTATAGCACTACATATACATATACTCTAGTAATAATTCTACAAACTGTGAAAATAAAGTCACCACTAAAGGTTTAAAAGTAATTTACCTTGAAAATTTAGCTGCGTGATTTCAAGATCATTTAAAAATATTAGTAACCACATAGAAAGTCTAACATTACCTTATACCACTATACCTTATATCAACGTTCCCACCCTGAAATAACATATCTTGAACAAAGAGAATTTAATATCAGGTTGAGTTGAAATAAGGTAGAAGCACATTATCGGTGACCTTGAACAATTACCTCAAGGTTATCATAGTTGTGTGGGTAACATTTTCCCAATTCCCCATAATTTCCGAGCAACACGATTGGCCCACCTATGGTAAAACACCTGCTACGTTAAAGCATCAGAATTGTCAGTAATGTCCCACTAATCACAGCTGCAAGGCAATATTACAACCAAAAACATTACTATGTACTCGATACATCGGGAGAATAAACAGAAGTGGATGACATTTCCTACCAGCGAAATCCAAACCAATAAACTATTATCTAGCAGTCTGGATGTAGAGAAAACCTCTTATGGTCTTCTGAAAAACTATACAATATCAGCACGAATGACACCTGTAAGTTTCTCTTTGGATATTAACAGTTCCCACCTTTGTCTAATGCGAAACGTTTAAATGTAATATTTACATTTCATTACAACGCACTGTTGCAATAGCACTCTAAATTTGACTACATAACTTGTAAGGTTTATATCAGACAGATTTCATTTTGAATATAGTAATTAATTACAAAATGCGATATACAGGGAGGGTTTTGTGTGGATCACAATTATAACGTATAAAGTATTCATGACAGGGTAAAACGTTTCCGGGAGTTAGTAGGAAGTACGATATGCTGATCTCAAAAATGGTATCCCACGTGATCTATGACGTTATCTTCAAGGTCATCTGTGTACTAACATTTAAGCCGTTGAAGATAGGGCAATTTCGAATTAGGCGCTTGAAGAGCACTTCCTATTTAGTTCGTAATAGTGATTTCAGAAAGTTTGGTTTATTTATAAACCATAGAACAATTTTTGAAATAATGAATGCTATGCGCTGCAGTCAAATGTGGCTTCGTTTACTAAGAATTGTAAGAAGCGGACCGCTTGGCAAACAGTGAAAGCCGACGGGACCAGTGAAAAGTAGTCTT
The DNA here is from genome assembly GCA_031546965.1 of Dysgonomonas sp. Taxonomy (GTDB): domain Bacteria; phylum Bacteroidota; class Bacteroidia; order Bacteroidales; family Dysgonomonadaceae; genus Dysgonomonas_A. The sequence goes on along the minus strand of JAVBJR010000415.1, from coordinate 1,116 downwards.
ATCTTACAGAGGGTCCCTTAATGCAGGTATTGCATGAAAAATAAAACCAATTTTATATAGCACAACCTTTCATGTTCTTCAATATCTGGTGCACTAAAATGCATGGACACTATTTTCATTTCATAGCTGTGAGGGGTCCGTGGTATTGAAAGTGTGTTGTGATACCTATGCCAAATTTTCCTAAAATGTACATTAACCTCAGAAATTTGTGTTCTGACTTTTTTAAACAATGCCCCATTTGACCGATTTTCATCAATTTGGGCCTAAAATATCATGGCCCTTGGCCACGTGTGGCAGACGGTCCTCTCACGATGTTAAATCCTACGGAATGAGCAAAATCGGTCTCAAGAAGAAGGTGGTCCCTTCATACAAGTGGATCTTAAGACATGATTCACTGTATTTAAAACTAAACCAGACAAATCTAACAAATTGTCACTTAGCAAATAAGGCATTACAGCACTGAACGCACATCATTCATATTGAAGCCCCACATTTAAAAAAATTCTGTATGGGCTATAAATGCACCAGACTTCCTGAAATTAATTTTTATCTGCTAAATCGGATGTGCGCTTCAACCACCTAATTCGAAATTGTGCCCTATCTGTTAGTATTGGTTTGTCAAGGGCAGCTTTTGCTACTCGGATCACGATCCATTTTTTGAATTTTTCGTGATCCACATTGCGATCGATCCGCAGATTCCCTGTATACAGTTAGGAGTAGCGACACCCGAAAATTAGACGCCACCATCTTGTGCCCAACATTTATTTATACTATTGGCATTATATACGTCGCATGTCAATTGGATACCTGTACAGAACCTGCAGGTTGCAACAAATAATATACAGGGTGTCCGGAAAGTCTGGTCTTTTTGCTAATATCTCGAAATTGGAGTGAATATTAGTAAATATAATGATGCTTCCATCTGTAATATAATGGGGGGGACATCCATTAGTGATGATATTTTTGACCTTGGAAAATTCCTTCAAGGTCGTTCCAAATTTAACTTCGCCAGTTTTGAAGATAGGTGGGTTGTATAAATTAGAGATATTTGATCAATGTTATTTCAAACACATTGGCGAAAACAGAATTGAAATCGGTAAAGGAGCAGAGGAGTAA
>JAVBJR010000117.1:0-19979 GCA_031546965.1 Dysgonomonas sp. | reverse complement strand
TTCCATATATTTATCTACCGATCCACTCTTTTTTATCATACACGATATTGCGTATTGTAGATACGACTTATCAGTTTTGCATACCACTGTTGCTGCCTCTTGCATTTGTTCGGGTAGATAGCGGGCTTCTCCCATTACCATCTGTTCGCTTACGTAAAGGTTTGATAGTAGATAGTCGTCTTCGTTAGCTTCGTCCGATATACCGAGGGCTTTGAAAAGCAAGTAGCTGGCAAGCCCTGTGCGGTCTTTACCTATGTATCCGTGGTAAAGGATGGGATAATTATTTACATCGCAAAGGACATCAAAAAAACGGGCATATTCATCAGAATAGTTTTCGACCATAGCTCTATACATATCTTGTGTGAAGAGAATAGCATCTCCCCTCAAAAAAGTACCATCCAAAATTTTGTCCCTAATGTATGCCCTGTTGCCTGTGGATACGGGCAAGTGTACCATATTGGGTGCTGTGTATAAATCGGGAAAACTTTCGTATTCCTCAACATCCCTAAAGTCAATAATTGTTTTTATACCGAGCGACTGTATTATTTTGTAGTCTTTGTTGGTGATTTCGGACAAATCTCCCGAACGGAATACCCGTGCCCATTTTACCTGTTTTTCTTCTTTGGTAAAATATCCGCCCAAATCACGCAGGTTTTGCATGTTTTCCATTTTGAAAACATGGTTCGAGATAACTCCTGAAAATGTATTGTTAACTTTTAGACGGAAAAATTTTCGAGATATTGAGTCTTGTACCGGTATGTGTGCTACATAATCGCTCACCATCGTTTCCATAGCGGGGGGATCTACAAATACAGAGTCGTTATCCGACATATATATTTTGATCTTGTCTTCGGGATTAGTTGGAGATACTTCCCATTTCAAGACATAACCTCCTCCTCCTCTATCCCTATCGCAATAGAAATAAATATCAGGACGTTTTGTACACCCTGTGGTAATTAGAAGTGAGCCAAGTATAAAAAATGAGGTAATATCTTTAATCATTATTCCAGTTTACTAAAAGCCTTCGCAAGTGCCAATTTATTAAAAAATAGAGAAGGATGAAAGCTTATTTGCCTTCATCCTTCATATTTTATGATTATTTAAAACAACAGTCTGTTTTTCTATAAATCTTATAGAATTTTAGAGGCTATTTTACGATATCAAGAAGTTCTACCTGAAATATTAAGTTGGAGTATGCAGGAATAGGACCTCCGTCTCTGTCGCCATAAGCAAGGTTGTAAGGAATGTACAACATCCATTTAGAACCCACAGGCATCAGTTGAAGGGCTTCTGTCCATCCCGGTATTACTTGCGAAACTCCAAGGGTGATAGGTTCGCCACGATCTACACTGCTGTCGAACACTGTACCATCGGTTAAAGTACCATGATAATGTACTTTAACTTGATCTTGGGCTGTAGGTATGGCTCCTGTTCCTTTGGTAATTATTTTATATTGAAGTCCGCTGGGAAGAGTTACAACACCTGCCTTAGTTGCATTTTCGGTCATAAATTCTTGTCCTTTAGCAATAATTCCGGCACTTGCTGCTTTCTTTTCAACTTGTGCCTTTTCTTGCGATGCAAGGACTTTGCTTTGGATTATTTCGCTACTGTTGGGTATCAGAAGTGGCTGATTTTTGAGAGCATTAGTTAATCCCAGCAGAATAATATCTGTATTCATATTTGATGATTCGGTATTTCCCAATACTTGTTTAGAAAATTCGCCACTCATTTTGTTTAGTTGATCTCCAATCTCCAGTCCTTTACTGTATGCTATATTTTGGTCTGATCCTCCCAAGCGTTCGCTTATTCCCTTAAGAAACATATTAGTATTTTGAGCATTACTTGTGCTGATAGAATCAAGCTTTGCCTTCAAATTGTTGTTTAATTTTATTTTTTCTTGCGCAGTAGCAGCATTTGCGATGAGGTTGTTATACTCAATATTTATGTCGGCAGTATCGGCAAGTACCTTTTGTTGCACTAGATACTGTCTAAGTCCTTGTTCGGCAAGGCTTGCTCCGTATGCGTAGAGAATAGAATCGTTTGCTGTTTGTATCGAAACAGGGTTTACTTGTTTAACTTCTTCTTTTTTAGTCTTTTTCGCATACACAGCCGAAGTGCTTATAGATGCTAGTAGTAGAACTGATAGAAAAATCTTTTTCATTTTGGATGATTAAGTAATGTATAATTATTATTAAGTTACGAATTATAAGAAAAAACTTCACCACATGGCGGCTTTGCGTTTAAATATGCCATTTATTAAATTAGAAAATAAAAATAGATATTTTTTATCAACTATTCTACAATTAGGGGTATTTTTAATTGGTTGGAAACGGGTAATGGTGTATTTTGAACGAAATGTAAAGTTGTCATGCTGCCTCGCCCCGGTCTGTTTTACTGTGAGGAAGCCGATGTGAAGAAATTTCTCAAAAACGATTATATATCAAAGTTAATCAGATATCAAAATAAATGATTACCTTTGCAGTGTTTTAGACGAATAAAGATTCTTTAATTTACTGCAAAAGAGAATCGTAAAACAAAATTATCTACCAAAGATAACAGGGCTAAGGGTCTATATTCCGTTAAGAACATCATTGAGGGAGAGTTACATAAACTTGTGAGAGTTGATGGCTTTTCTGATAGGAATATGAATTAAAACATGGGGAACAATTATTTCTCTCTTTTCTTAGTCGTATGTAAAAATGGTGGCAGAGAATAAGATAATTGCTTCCACAGCAAATTTTCTAAAAATATTTAATGAAGACATTTGAAGAATTAGGTGTTGCTCCGGAAATCCGTAGAGCAATTGAAGAGATGGGTTACGAAGCTCCAATGCCCGTACAAGAGGAAGTGATTCCTTATTTATTGGACGAAGTGAGAGATGTTATAGCATTAGCACAAACAGGAACAGGTAAAACTGCTGCTTTCGGGCTTCCGCTTTTACAAAAAGTAGATGTAAAGAAAAATGCACCACAGGCTTTGATATTGGCTCCTACGCGCGAACTTTGTTTGCAAATAGCAGGCGATTTGGCCGATTATTCTAAATATGTTGATAACTTGAGAGTACTTCCTGTGTACGGAGGTTCGAGTATCGACAGCCAAATTAAAGCATTGAGACGTGGTGTGCAAATTATTGTTGCTACTCCCGGTCGCCTTATTGACTTGATTAACAGAAGAACAGTTGATCTCGAAAACATCAAATACGTTGTATTGGATGAGGCAGATGAAATGTTGAATATGGGATTCACCGAAAGTATCGATGAGATTCTTTCTAAAGTGCCTGATACACGTTCGATGTTGCTTTTCTCGGCTACTATGCCAAATGAGATTGCCAAGATCACTAAAAAATACATGCGTGAGCCTAAAGATATTACCATCGGTCGTAAGAACGAAGGCTCCAGCAACGTGAAGCACGTATACTATATGGTTCATGCTAAAGATAAATATTTGGCGTTGAAACGTATTGCCGATTTTAATCCAAGTATATATGGTATCGTTTTCTGTCGTACTCGTCGTGAGACTCAAGAGATTGCAGATAAATTGATCCAAGACGGTTATAGCGCAGATTCGTTACACGGAGATCTTTCTCAATCGCAACGTGATTATGTAATGCAAAAATTCCGTATGCACAACATCCAATTATTGATCGCAACAGACGTTGCCGCTCGTGGTTTGGATGTGGATAGCCTTACACACGTTGTCAATTACGGTTTACCTGACGATATCGAATCGTATAATCACCGAAGTGGTCGTACAGGTCGTGCCGGAAAAACAGGTATCTCGATTGCTATTGCTCACGTGAAAGAAAAAGGTAAAATCCGTGAGATCGAAAAAATAATGAACAAGAAGTTTGAAGCAGCCACAGTTCCTTCGGGAGATGAGATCTGCGAAAAACAATTGTTAATCTTTGCTGACAAAATCGAAAAAGTAAAAGTAAACGAGGAAGAAATTGCCCGTCTTTTACCTTCCATATATCGCCGTTTAGAATGGCTTGAAAAAGAAGACATCATCAAACGTATTGTTTCTATGGAATTTAATCGTTTGATCGATTATTACCGTGAAGCAGACGATATAGAAGCTCCATCTGACAGATATAACAGTCGTGACGATAGAGGTATGCCGGCTCGTGGTGCTAGTAGAAGAGGTGAAGACCGTTTCGAATCAAGAGGTAACGGTGGTTCTCGAGGAGCAGAAAAAGGATATGCTCGTTTGTTCATCAATTTGGGACGTACCGATAATGCTAATCCTGCTACATTGATGGGCTTGATTAACGATTTCGTTCCCGGAAAAGTGAGAATTGGTCGTATCGATTTGCTTCCTAACTTCTCATTCTTTGAAGTACCCGAAGCTGATGCTCAACGTGTAATAAGCGGATTGAAAGGTCAAGAGCAAAACGGACGCCGTATTTCGGTTGAAGAAGCTCAAGGCGGCGCTCCTGCAGAACGCCGTGAAGGCAGCGGTGGTGGAAGAAGATCATCATCTCCATCTTACGGTGGTGGCGACAGAGCTCCTAAAAGACGCGAAGGGAGTAATCCATCTTACGGTGCAAGTGCCGATGCCGGTAAAAGAGAACACCGCAAAGGTGGTCGCAAACCTAAATTTTCGTAATTAGAAAGTAAATACTTTATCATAGAAACAGGTTGTCATTGAAATGGCAACCTGTTTTGTTTTAATATCACCTCCCCTCTTATCCCCTCCAAAGGAGGGGAAGCTGCTCCCTCTCCTTTGGAGAGGGTTGGGGTGAGGCGCCTACTCTTTCGATTTTAGTAGAATAAAATGAGTCGTTCAGTTGTAAAGCAGGTGAGTAATTTACTCGGTATTTTAGCAATTTTTGTACTCCCCAACTCGTTTTCACTCTATTTTTGTATATATTTGTATGAGCAGCAACAATTAACTTGTTAATGTGTTATACACTAAATAATTAAAACAAATATTATTTATGAAAACGGAAGCAGATACTTTAGAGAAACCTCGTGTACATCAAGGACATAATCTTAAACGTGTGCGTGAATCAAAAGGATTGAGCCAAAAAGATTTGGAGGAATTGGTTCATTTGTCGCAACAAACAATCTCAAGATACGAAGATAAAGCAGTTCTTGATGAGGAAATGCTTCAACGCTTCTCTAAAGCATTGGAAGTTCCTGTGGAAGTAATTAAAAATATGGAAGAAGATAATTTGGTTAGCTTCTACATTGAAAATAATACATTTGCAGCAGGGAATAATTTTGGTATAAATAATACCACATATAATAATCCTATCGAAGAAATTCTCAAATTGAGCAACGAAAAAGTAGAGCTGTATGAGCGTATGCTTGCGATAGAGAAAGAAAAAAATGCGATGTTAGAAAAGTTACTTAACGATAAAAAGTAATTTTTGTCATTTAGTCGAAACTCAAATAAGGAGATAATCTTTCAATATCTCTCGAACTGAAATTCTCATTATCAGTCAAACTTGAAATATCTTTTATTTTATTGCTTTTCCGCAATTCGACAATAGTTAGTACCTGCTTTTCGTTGAGGTAAGGGTAACCGACCAGTTGATCTGCGGAAATTTTGTTTATCCTTATCAACTTTTGCTTTTTCTGTAATACTAAATAGGGGAGTAGTTTGCTGAATTTATTGACTGTAATGCCTTTTATTTCGTATAACTGTTCGAGGGAAGCAAATCCTCCCAAAGCATTCCGATAGTCGATGATACGCTCTGCAAATGTGTCTCCAATTCCGGGAATACGAGTAAGAGTTGTAGCGGATGCCGAATTAATATCTATCGTTTGCCCTAACTCTAGTTTTTGCTTATTTACTTTTGGCGGTTTATGGGAAGTTGTGGATGGTTTATCGTTATCTAAGATTTCTTCTTTTACAGGTTCTATTTCTTGAAGGTCGTTTTCAAATTGTACAAAATTCTTTTGAACCTCTTCGTTCTCATTGTTATAAACCGCATCTACAAATGTGAAGTTATTCATGTAAATAAATATACCTCCACTGATAGCTATTAGGTTTAATAGTAAGATAATGGCAATTCTATCGCCTTTAGAAAAATAAAAGAATTCTTTCTTCCATTTCCACATATAAGTTTGCATTAGATCGGTTTAAGGATAATTCTTCTTATTTCTTGTTTTTTAGAGCTTTTTTCTCCTCGCTTTTCAGACGGCGTTCAACTTTCTTTACATCTTCGGCAGGGGGGAGATTTTCGGGTGTAATACCTCTTTCAATCAACATTTTTCGAACCGCTGTGTTATTTTCAATATGTTCTTGTTCTATACTATTTACACCATTAATGTCATGGGCTTGAATATTGACGCTAGTCATTTCTGCTGCAAAATCTTTGGCTTTAATACTGATAGTGGGTAAAAAATCTGCAACGGGAAGATTTTCAGGCATTCCTAGTCGTCTTTTGAGCATAGATGTATTTAACTGAAAAAGAGCTTGATCTCCTTTCGATCGAATAACTGCAAAATCTTTGTCATTTATTCCTCGTTCATACATAACTCCCGACAACCGTTTTTCGGTTTCTTGAAGCTTTGTTCGAGCTTTTACCCTTTCTACTTCTAATAAACGTTGTTCTATTAATTCGGCTCTTCTCGTCTGAACTGCAAAATAAGTTTGGGCAAAAGCAATTTGTTCCTTACGGGAATCTCCGTTTTGCGCTACTAAATAGCAGGCATAACGAGAAAGAAGGGTATCTTCTACCTCATGATGAGCACCTTTCCCTACTTCGATCACTTTGCTGATGTCAGCAAAGTGATCTGTTTCTATCCCTCCTGCATTTTTACAGGCTTCCTTTGCTTTGTCTATTACATTGGTGAAATTTCGCCATTGAGAATAGCCTAAGATTTGATAAATTTCTCGGGCACTCCAACATTCCATTCCTTCGTATTCGAAAGAAGCTTTTTCAAATTGTTCAAAAAGTTTTTCTATTTCTGAGGATTTCATAGTTATTGAGATAGATTGGTCTTTACAAATTTATAGAATAATTATAATTAGCCAAAAGTAGGTTAAGTCATTTCCTCAAAAACAAAACCAACTGCTCTACTGCTTTTGCTCTGTGGCTTATCGTGTTTTTATCTTCAAGAGTTAGTTCTGCAAATGTTTTATCGTATCCGTTGGGTTGAAAAACAGGATCATATCCAAAACCCGATGTCCCCTTAGGAGCTGTTGTAATAATCCCTTCTACTGTTCCCTCAAACAGATAACGCTTGCCTCCCATGATAAGGGCAATTACGGTTCTAAAACGGGCTTTACGGTTGTCTTTGCCTTCCAATTCTTTCAGAAGTTTGGCTACATTGTCTTCCGAGCTTTTTTGCTCTCCTGCATACCTTGCCGAATATACTCCGGGAGCATTGTTTAAGGCTTCTACTTCGAGACCTGTGTCGTCTGCAAAACAATTTTGATGATAGGTATCCCAGAGGTAGGAGGCTTTTATCATGGCATTTTCTTCCAATGTGTCGCCTGTTTCAGGAACGTCGGTATCATCACCTAACTCTTTTAAACTGATTATTTGGTAGTATTTGCCTACTTTGGCTCTAACTTCTTCGAGTTTATGTTCGTTGTTTGTCGAAAAGACTAATTTTCTCATTTTCGTTTGTTATTGAGGGTGTCCGAAAAGTAGAATAGGCACACCGAATACCGACTTCACCCCAATCCTCTCCTTTGGAGAGGGTTGGGGTGAGGTGCTTAATTTCTCTTGCGATTCCTCATACTGCGTGCCGGAGAGGAAGGCGATTGAGATTTTGCTTCTTTCTGAACCTCAGCCCTTGTAGTGCTTGTTGTACTGGTAGTTGTGGGAGCGCCTTTTATACTCGGACCTTTTCCTTTGCTATTCGCTTGGGCAGTTGCAGTATTAGTTCCAATAGAGTCGTTATAAACCCACAGATTGGTATTGAATTGCTTCAACTGATCTTCGATTTTCTTTTGTGCTACTTTACGTTTTGCCGGATCGGGAAATTGGTCAGCTAGCGTTTGGTTGCGTACATTGGTAGCTTTATCAATATCACCTTCAAAAAGGTGTTTTGTGAAAAAGTCATTGATAGTCATTGTTGTAGCATTATTCAGACTCGATACCATTATAGGCATACGAGCGGCATACGGACGTATATTTTCGTAAGGAATCCAGAACATGGGATAACGGGTTTTGTCTGTGCCAAAATCGTCTTGTCTGATAACTATGGGACATATAGCCAATGTTTTGATGTCTACAATAGAATTATTTTTATCGAAGTACCATGCTTCTTTTACGTAATAACCAAGAACCTCATTGCTAGGGATATCTACATCTTCTACAATAAATTTTCCATTTTCTTGTTTATTCATAATCTCGAAACTTTTCAATAAACCTTCGAAAGTTTCTTTATTGCTTTCAGAGAAATCTTCAGTTCCATCCAGTTTGAATTTGTATACTGATATTTCGCCATTTTGAAAACGTTTGAATATCAGTGTAAAAAGATTCATCCGATCGCCGATAGGTGTCACAGGGTAATAGAGAGTAGCATTTTTTTCCTTTTCTAAATCAATAAAACGATATATCTCACGCATCCAAGGAGTATTGTCAATCTCCTTAGTTTGCGATTCGTTCATAATCTGAGCCCTTACAGTCAATTGAGGCTGTCCTGCCGAATTGGTCTGTTGGTTTTGTTTTTTTGCAAGACGATCGCGCAAGGCTCCCGCTTGATCTTGTGCAAAAAGAGTCTGAGCGACTAGCAAACCACATAGCCCTATTGTAATTGTTAGAAATAATCTTTTCATATATTTTTGTTCTAATCGAATTTTTATTCGTACAAGTAGACTTATTGCTTCCTTTATATTTAAATAATTTATTAACACAGAGGACACTAAGGGAAACACAGAGGTCACAATATACATAACTTAAGAGCCTTGCCCCAAATGGAGGAGCTAAAAAACATCCTCTCTGTACTCCCTCTCCTCCGGAGAGGGCTGGGGTGAGGTGCTAGTTTATTCTTACTTCAATGGCGGTAATATCTCTTTCTACACCGTCTTTGCCTCTTACTTTCACTTCTGTAATTAAGAAACTCTTACCTCTACCTAATTGCCTCATTTTCTCCTTTTGTCCTTCGGAGAATCCGCCACCATTAGATACTTCACGTATACCATTTCCCATCGCATCGAAAAATACGGTTGTAAAGCGAATTACAGTAAATTGCCTGTCGAGTAATCCATCATCAATGGAGGCTTTCACCCCTGTAGCATTGAGAATAACTGCTTTGGATATTTTGCCACCTTTATATCTTTTCAAGTTTCCGTCCGTGTCTGCATATTCTATGTATGGAGTCGGATCGGGTAGGAGACGCACCTTAAATTCTTGATCGCTGATAAAAGTCGCCCCGTTAAATACCGATATTTTCATATTAGTACCTGCTTTGCTGGGTTTGGCTATCCAGTTTTGACCCGATTTAGTGATTGATCCGTTAGTTGCAGTTACACGAAGCTGATCGTTTGATGCACCGGGTGAGGATATAGTCAGTATATTATCTTCTCCTTGATACAGTACGTTTGCCTCGCTTACTTGTATAGTGGTCATACGAGGTACAACGTGATATTCGCTTTTAAATGGTCTACTGATAACTTCTCCCTCCGGAGTTGTAAGAGTAACCATTCCCGAAAATACTTTGTTGATACCGATACCGCCTGCTCCAATTTTGAACTCTCCGTTCGCATTGATCGAAGGTATGCTAAACGTTGGGCGCTTGGTAGTATCTACAGCCGTAAGTACTACACGTCCTTCGTAAGTGCCGCCTTCCATTACAAATTCCGATTTTGGAACCACTTCTGCCTGTAAGCTGTTTACACGGTAATCTTTAGCTCCAATCTGATTATACAAATCCGATAATACTTCGCCTTGAGTGGCACGTATATCGCTTTGCATTTTAGTTAACATGGTAACAGTAACCGAGGTAGGCATTTGCTCAAATAAAGCAAGTTCCCAACTTTTATTGCTTTTATTTCCTCTTTTGGGATTATCAGTATTCAGCCTGCTTTTGATAATATCTTTTCTTGATGTTCCCGTAATCAGGTTAATAGCTTGTTCACGATACGAATCTATAGATGATTTCAGCTTTTTGGCTTCGTTATTTACACCTACCAACATAATTTCGGTCGAAGCATCAATATTTTCCCTGTTATCTATATTATTTACATCACCTTTTACTCCATCGGCTTTTTTTACGATACGTACTTTCAAGTCTTGAATGTAATTGTATAATTCGTCCGACTGTTTAGAGAATTGAGCCGCAGGAGCATACCATTGTTGGGCTTTTACGGGATTCTGATTGTTTATGTCTGTAAGACTGTTGAATGTTAATTTATTTTGAGCCTCCGAACTTTTGATAGTTTGATTTAATCCTTCGTCTACCATGTCGAAACCATCAAGTACCTCTTCGGGTAGATTGATAGCAAGCATAGCGATAAACACTAGATACATCAGGTTTATCATTTTCTGTCTTGGAGACCTTGGATTGGTTGAAGCCATTACTATATAGTTACGAGTTACAAGTTACGAGTTACGAGAAATCATGCGAAAGCAAAATTCTCCTCCCCTTTGGGGAGGTTGGGTGGGGCTTTAGGGTTGAGGGGGATTGTTTCCTGCAGGATTAAAGCCTCCGCCCATATTCATGTTACTTGTCATGGCTTGCAACAAACGACCGTATACTCTGTTGAGTTCGGTAAGCTGCTGAGCCATTTTTTCTGTTTCGTTTTTGAAGATAGAACTATCCACAAGCGATCCTCCGTACAATTTTTTGATACGGTCTAAACCTGCGTTTATCTCTTCGATGGTATGAATCTGACCACTTACACCTTTCAATTGTATTTCGTAAATGGTATTTAATCCCGAAATATTGCGGTTGAGAGTTTCCATTTGAGTGACATATCCCTGTGTATTAGTTCCTATTCCGTCCGAATTGTCAATAATAGTTTGGAACGATCCTAATAGTGATTCTGATATTTTGCCTAGAGACTCGGTTACTTGAGCAAACTTCGCCATGTTTTCGGACATGTGCGACATTTGATCCACATACTTTTCAGACGCTTCTACTACATTCGCACCGTCTATTACTACGGCACCGCCTGTAACAACAGTTCCACCCGATACGGATGTGCCTCCGCTTGAACCGGTTGATGTTCCTTGATTTCCTCCCGAATAGCCTGATGTTCCCGAAGACGAACCGCCTCCTATTATCGTTGTGCCGCCTCCGCCGCCATTTCCGCCGGTATTACCACCACTATTTACGGTGTTACCTGTATTACGGTTTTGAGCGATATTGCTGTTGCTGCTACCTGCATTTCCTGCATTATTGTTATTGCTCGCATTTCCTGCATTTGATGCCGAACTGCTGTTGTTGCCTCCTTGTTGCGAAGGCATAGAAGTATGCTGTATAGCCGGTGTGTTGTGACGTTGCGCTTCTTCTCTTTCAGCTTTAGGAATAAAGCCTTCTTCTTCAGATAGTGCAGGATATACTTCTTCCCACTTGTATTCTTTGCCCGGCTTTTCGAATGCCGATAATAAGAATACAATAGCCTCGGTAATCATCCCTATCATAAGCATCTGATTACCAAAAGGAAGATGGAGAATCTTGAACATCGCACCCAAAATTACAATGGCAGCACCTACACTATAAACGATATTAAAGAATCGTTTACCATCGCCACTATCCAGATATTTTTCAAGAAAGTTTTTATATCGTCTGTACTTTTTGCTCATGATTTTTATTTTTTAGTTACAAGCGGTTTAGTTACGAGTGTTACTTGTTTACTAGTCTACTTGTTTACTGTTTTTACTTCTTTGATTTAGCGAATCCTATTTGAGATCTTACGCAACGAAATCCAACATAAGAGCGAGGTTGATTCTGAAATTCCGAATCTCGCATATCGCCACGAATAAATCGTCCTACATCTTTCCACGAACCACCTTTTATCACTTTTTTCTTTGCTACATAAGGATCTTCTTTAGCTGCATTGTATCTGTATTGAGGGTTGAGGTCGTTCATTTCTTTGCTTCCAGCTTCGGTGTAGGTGGTTGATGTCCATTCCGAAACGTTTCCTGCCATGTCATATAATCCAAACACATTAGGCGAATAACTACCTACACGTGAGGTTATAAGGTTGCCGTCTTTGGTGTAATTTCCTTCTCCCGGCTTAAAGTTAGCCAAGAAACATCCTTTTTCTGATTGTGTACTTTCGGAATCCCAAGGATATTTGTTTTCTGATTTGCCACTACGAGCAGCAAATTCCCATTCGCCTTCGGTAGGTAAGCGATAAGGTTCTATATCGCGTCCTTTGGTTCCCATTCCCATCTTAAAGAACATAGTTCTCCACTCGCAAAAGGCGGTTGCCTGCTCCCAAGTTACGCCTACTACCGGATAGTCGTTGTAACCCGAATGCGAGAAATACATACGCATATATGGTTCGTTATACGCATTATTGAAGTCATTTACCCAAACAGTGGTGTCAGGATAAATGTTAACAATCTTAGTATTTAAGAAATCGAAAAGCGAACTAAGCGGACGGTTGATAGTCATATTCACAGGCTTGTTGTTTTCGTCCAAAAAAGCGGTATCCTTTGATACCATAACCACTTCATTCGGATCAACCTGTATATCGGTATTGAGAATACGTTGGGCAGGGTTTAATCTGTTTCGGCGTTTTGCTGCTTCGGTATGATCAAACCATTCGTATCTGAAATTAAATTGGTCTGGATCGAGACCCCTCACACCTGTGATTGGATTTACTTGTGTTAAACTCAATATCGCACGCTCCTCGTCTTCGGTGGGACGTTTTGGTAACGCTTTTTTCCAGTTGAGGTATGGTTTAATGGGGTCTCCGTAACGGTCTTCTGTTATTTTGTAAGTTTCGTCACCTCCGTATGCAGGATCTGCAAGGCGTTCGCGAAGAATAGAGTCTCGTACCCAATATACAAATTGACGGTATTCGGAATTGGTAATTTCGGTATCATCCATCCAAAAAGCATCTACCGATACCCCTTTGGCATTGGCGGTAATACCCCATAATGAATCGCTGTCGGCAGTACCCATCTTAATAGATCCTCGCGACACGAGTACCATTCCGTATGGATTTGCTTCTGCCCATGACGAACCTCCAACACCTGTCAGTTCACCTCCACCATTTGATGCACCTCCCGATTTTCCGCAAGAGGTAACCACCATAAGGAGAGCGATAGTTGCAAAAAGTAAATTCTTCATATATATTTTATAGTTACAAGTTACGAGTTACAAGTTATAAAGCTTGTTTACTGATAACTGATTACTGTCATTAAAGTATTCTCACACTTTTGTGACTGGTTTGTCCATTTTTAGTTAGTTTGATGGGTATTGCATAACGCACAAAAAACTCATGCGATCCTTTACTCTTAATGTTGATGTCAGAGGTCGAAAGGTCATAAGCATATCCGGCATCTATTCCCTTAATATTTATTCCGAGCAAAAATACAAAACCGTCATCTTTCCGCCACGATATACCACCATTAAACATTTTGTTGTATACCAACCGTGCTGTTACATCGTATTGTACAACTGTGTTATCGGCTTTTACCAATACAGAGGGTTGTAGTTCATACAACGATTTTCCCAGTCTTAAATTGTATCCTGCCGTAAAATAATATGTGCGGGCAACATATGTGGTGATATCATCGCCAAGATCAAAATTGGGTTGGGAGATATGGGTTGATGATACACCGATGTAATACTTTGGAGCTACCCATGCTATCCCGATATTACCATCGACAACCTTTGTTTGATCGGTTGCTCCAATATCTTCTATACCCTCCTGACCTGCTTTATCTATCTGCGAAGCATCAAACCCTATAGTTGTAAATCCTAATTGTACGCCTACATTAAGGACATTTTTTTTCCAACGTTTTTTGTATACATATTGTGCTGCCACCAACTTATTGGAAAACAGACCAATTGATTCCGACATTGCCATTATTCCCACCCCGTGCTTACGTCCCAAAAAATTGATTGGCATATCTGCCGATACAATAAACGTTTTGGGGGCGTTATCTACTCCTATCCATTGTTGGCGGTGAAGCAGGGTTGCTTGTATAGAATCTTTTTCGGCACCAAACGCTGGATTAAAAAAGGTTTTAACTTTCCAATACTGACTTATTTGTGCATCCCATTGAGCTTTTAGATCCAAAGAGAAGCAAAAACTAATAAGTAATGCCAGTAAGTAGTAACTAAATTTCATCAATACCTTTTATAAATCAAATATTTAACTCGGTAAAAGTACATTTAATATTTAGTACGCCCCAAAAATATGAATAAATCTTAATTCTTTTTCACAATTATAGTACCTCACCCCAACCCTCTCCAAAGGAGAGGGAGCTAAGTAAGAGGCATTTACATCTCCCTCTCCTTTGGAGAGGGTTGGGGTGAGGTCGTTCTCATTCGGGATCTATCCAGTCTCCGTGAGCCTTTATCAATTCTACTAATCGTTCGACTGCTTGCTCCGAAGGTATGTTCTTTTCGATAAGATCTTGTCTCTTATACAATGATATTTTTCCTTTTTCGGCTCCCACATATCCGTAATCGGCATCAGCCATTTCTCCCGGACCATTTACGATACAACCCATCACACCTATTTTCAAGTGTTTGAGGTGAGAGGTCGATTCTTTAACACGGGCAACGGTCGATTGCAGATCGAATAATGTGCGTCCACAACTGGGACACGATATATATTCGGTCTTTGTAGTTCGAACCCTTGCTGCCTGTAATATCCCAAAGGCGTAAGAATCTATATCTTTTTGTGGAATATTGCCTTCATTTTCGAGCATAATACCATTCCCAAAACCGTCGAGGAGTATAGTTCCACAGTCAATGGCTGCTTTAATTTGTATATCTTCCGCTTGATCTTCGATGTATTTGCGATTGAGTACAACAGGTGTTGCACAATCGTTATTCATCAATGTATGTATGAAAGCACGTTGCTCCCCGACACCATTTTTATGATTTGTTGAGATAATTGCAACAGTGCTTTTATCCGATTTCAAAATAGAGATTACTTCATTCGATAAATCGGGATAACCTATTTGAATAAACTTAATAGCTGCTTTGTTGTCTTTTATCTGATTGAAGTTGCTTTTATCAAATAACGGATAAGTATTTTTCTCACCGTTCCAGCCTTCAAAATCGATGATAGCAGGGATCGATCGGGGGGCTTCGGCAGGTAAACCTTTACCTACATATATATAATCGGGTAAGAAATGTACGTTAAACTCAAAATTGCCGTTCGATCTGTTCGAGATCACAATCGGAAGTTTGTCGTTACCTACATTTTCAATGGTATACGTTTTACGCTTAGCAGCCGAAAATGGAGAAAAGGTTGGGTTTAATGTAGCCTTTATTTCAGGATGATTTTCTCTTTCTAAAATGTAGTTTACCATCTTTTTTGCAACCGGAACTTCAAATTCGGGGTCTTCACTCAACGATACACGTACAGTATCGCCAATTCCGTCCGAAAGTAATGCACCGATACCGACAGCCGATTTGATACGCCCGTCTTCTCCGTCACCGGCTTCGGTTACACCCAAATGAAGGGGGAATGCCAAGCCTTCTTCTTCCATTTTTTGCACTAATAACCTTACGGCTTTCGTCATAACAATGGTGTTAGATGCCTTCATCGAAATAGCTATATCGTGAAAATTCTGCTCAATACAAATGCGGAGAAATTCCATACACGATTCTACCATTCCTTCGGGGGTGTCTCCGTAGCGTGTAAGTATACGGTCGGATAACGATCCGTGGTTTACTCCGATACGTACTGCTGTATTGTGTTCCTTACAAATATGGAGGAATGAAGTTAATTTGGTTCGTATTTTTTCTATTTCGACTGCATATTCTTCGTCGGTAAATTCTTTACCTTCAAATAATTTGGCACCGTCTACAAAATTTCCGGGATTGATACGTACTTTTTCTACGTATTTTGCGGCAGCTTCGGCTGCACGTGGATTGAAGTGAATATCAGCAATAAGAGGCGTATTGTATCCTCTCTTGCGGATTTCTTCTTTTATATTTTTTAGGTTCTCGGCTTCACGCACACCTTGAGCCGTTAGGCGTACATAGTCGGCTCCTGCTTCAATGATACGGATAGATTGTTCTACGCTGTTTTCGGTATCATTGGTGTTGGTGCTGGTCATCGACTGTATCCTGATCGGATTGTTGCCACCAAGTGGGATATCCCCTATTTTTGTAACAGACGATACACGTCTTTTATAATTGAAAAAATCCATTTGAAGTTTTATGTTGAGTAATATAAATACACCTTGAATTAATCTTTAACAAAGGTATATATTTTTTGTTCTCTGTATTTTAATATCTTATGGTAAATATATGATTCTCTTTTCTAAAACAGTATAGTGTGCCTTATTGTTGTATACTGAACGGATAAATATGTAAGTTATTTCAATTTATCCATTAACTCAATAGGCTAAAACGAAAAAAGTTACTGCCTAATTGCTTAGGAGTAACTTTTGTTTTTTTGGAAAAGAATTTACTTTCTGATTCCAAGCTCTTTGATAATAGCACGATATCTAGCGATATCTACTTCAATCAAATAGTCTAATAAACGGCGACGTTTACCTACCAACATTTTAAGAGCACGTTCAGTGTTATAATCTTTGTGATTTGACTTTAAGTGACCAGTCAAATGCGAAATACGGTACGAAAACAATGCAATCTGAGCTTCGGGTGAGCCAGTATCAGTGTTAGACTTTCCGTATTTAGCGAAGATTTCTTCTTTCTTTTGCGAATCTAAATACATAATTCGTTTTTTATTTTGATTAAAAATTTCGGTGCAAAGATAAGAGTTATTTTCTGTAAAGCAAATGTTTATACTGTTTTTTGCTTTCTCTGGATGCTTAAATTTGAAAACGGTATACATTATTTTACAACCACTTTTTCCTCCTAAAGTATAGTAATATAGCTCCCGATGAAATCAGCATCAGACCGATAGCTACAATATACCCGTAATCCCATCTAAGCTCGGGCATGATATCGAAGTTCATCCCATAAATACTCGCAATGAGGGTAGGGGGCATAAATATGACCGAAATAATGGTAAATATCTTGATAATTTTATTTTGCTCAATATTAACAAATCCTAGAAATGTATCTTGCAGATAATCAAGCCTGTCGAAGCTAAATTTGATATGTTCTAATAAGGAGTTGATATCCTTTACAATAATAGTCAGCTTGCCGTGCAGTTCCTTTTTAATTAACTCGCTTTTCAACATACTAGATACTGCCCGTTGTTTCTCTATGATATTTTCACGAAGCATCATCGTCTTTTCTTGCAAGTCTTTGATTTCCATCAATAACTCTTCGTCAGCCTCTTCCATAGTAAGAGTATTACTCAGGGTGGTAATCTTTTGGGTCATCTCCTCAATCATATCAGCATCTACTTCTACACGGGTTTCGAGTAGTGCCACAAATACATGATAGCCAGTGGGGTAGTTGCGAGGGTTGGCTGATATCTTCTTTACGGTTTCTTGAAATGAAGTGAGATCTTCGTCACGTACAGTTATCAGAATGTTGTTCTTTAAGATAAACGAAACCGGTTCTTTCTCAAAATTGGGACGTAAGAAGTTGAAGTTAACCACCAACGAATCGTAAGTCTCTATATATCGGGATGACATCTCAATCTCTATCATCTCTTCCTCTTCTTGAATATATATTTTGAGATAGTCCTCCAATTCGGTTTCTATCTCTTCGTCGACATTATTGAGGTCTATCCACAAAAAATTCTTAATGGGATTAGTCTTCAAGAATTCGATGCTTCGGCTTATGCGAATCACATTGTCTTTGTGATAGAACAATCTTACTTCAGACATAATTTAGTTACGAGTTACAAGTTACGAGTTACATGGCTGATTGTATACAGCCTGTTATCTGTTTGCTTTTTCTAAAGCAATAAAAAGGTCTGCCACCTTGACCTTATTCCTTTCGTTGGATGCCGGCATCTTCTGCTCCTTGTGGCATGTGCTCACGTGTGAGGTTTGTCAAATAAACAAATTCTTCTACCGACAATTGCTCGGGTCGTCTCTCAAAAATAGGATCTGTATATATGGCATTGTCTTTACCCAACAACGGTTTCATGGAATTGCGTAATGTCTTGCGCCGTTGATTGAAAGAGGTCTTGATAACGGTCTTGAATAGCTTCTCGTCGCAACCTAAACTTTCTCTGTTGTTACGCACCAATCGGATAACTGCCGATTTTACTTTGGGAGGAGGGTTAAATACCGTTTCGCTTACCGTAAACAGGTATTCAATATCGTACCACGCCTGTAACAGTACACTTAGTATACCGTATGCTTTTTTCCCGGGTTTGGATGCGAGGCGTTCGGCAACCTCTTTTTGAAGCATGCCCGAACAGCAGGGGATATGTTTTCGGTAATCGAGAACTTTAAAGAATATTTGAGACGAGATATTGTAAGGATAATTACCTATAATGCAAAACTGATCGGGATAAATATCCGTGGGGTTCAGTTGAAGAAAGTCTCCTTCTATAATATGTCCTTTTAAAGCAGGGAAGTGTTCATTCAGGTATGGAACCGATTCTCTGTCGATTTCTATAACAGTAAGGTCACGCTCTTTTTGGAGGAGATATTGGGTCAACACACCCATTCCGGGACCCACTTCTATGATGGGAACGTTTGGAAAACCGTCTAAAGTATCGGCTATATCTTTAGCGATTTGCAGGTCGGTGAGAAAATGTTGTCCTAGAAATTTTTTTGCTTTTACGTCTCCCATTTATATATTGAGGTCTGAACCCTTATTTAGTTTACATTTTATTAAATATCCTTATATTTGCAACGAACAAAGTTAATGAATTTATTATTGGAATGTTTATCAAACCAGTTCATTTGCACCGAATAAGTAAACATAATGGATATTAATCAAGATGAAGAGCCCAAGAAAGAAGGTTCTGCAATAGGTAAACTATTAAAAGTACTTATCCCTTTAGCCTTGGGGGTAGTAGTGTTATGGCTTTTGTATCGTGACACCGATTTCGGAAAAATGTGGATCACCATTAAAGATGCCAACTTTGCCATACTTTTGATTTCACTCATTTTTGGACCATTGGGTAATATTATCAGAGGTTTCAGATGGAAACTGCTGATAGAACCATTGGGCTATCAGCCCCCTACATCGAGTTTGGTTTATTCGGTACTTGGCAGTTATGCCGTAAATATCGCAATACCCCGTGGAGGAGAAGTTTGGAGATGTGCTGTTATTGCAAAGGACGAAAAGATACCTTTTACAAAACTCTTTGGAACGATGCTTCTCGATAGGGTAAGTGATACGGTAATGGTCTTTTGTATTATTTTATTGGCATGCTGTTTCAACGTCGATTTTTTTCTTAAATATATAAGTGAAAACCAAGCCTTATCTCAATCGATAAGCAATGCATTTTCGTCTCCTTGGACTATTGGTGGTTTTATTGCCCTTATACTTGCTGTTATTATTGTTTTCACGGTGTTTAAAAATACAGCTTTGGTAATTAAGGTGAAAAGCTTTTTTAATTCGATATGGAACGATATGAAAGCTATACTCAAGATGAAGAAAAAGACTCGTTTTGTACTTTATAGCATTGGTATTTGGTTATCTTATTTTCTATATTTCTACATCACTTTATATGCGTTTGATTTCACTAGAGATTTGGGTCTTACAGCCGGTCTCATTGCTTTTGCGGTAAGTAGTTTAAGTATGGCTATTCCTACAAATGGAGGTATGGGTGTTTGGCATGCTGCAATAGTATTATCTCTAGGATTATATGGGGTGGCTAAAGATTCGGCAGAAGCATTTGCATTTGCAGTATTTGCTATTCAGTCGATGTGGATTGTACTATGTGGATTGTTCAGTATGGGAGCATTGACTATTAAATATCGACATAAATAAATCATTTTTGGATAGCTTATGAAAAAAATATTATTTATAACAATCGGTTTTAGCATT
>JAVBJR010001116.1:0-20816 GCA_031546965.1 Dysgonomonas sp. | reverse complement strand
AGTATTCGCTAATGTGGATTTCAATACCAGAAATGGAGAATTAGACAATGATAACCTATTAGATGAAGAGCTTTACGATGAGAGATATAGCATTGAAAGATCCAATGCGTGGATGGATAGTCACAGAACAATATTAAATCGATTTGACACCACAGTTTCTAGTTGGAAAAGCTTCAATTATATTGCCTTTATGGTGATTTTACTCAAAAAAGTTAAACAAAAGAAAAAGTCAAGATGACTTCTACGCTTATATTTATCACAAATAATTACAAATAGCAGCATATTTATGACAAAAACAAGAAACCCTAAAATCAATTGTTTCATCATAGGACTTTGTATAAATATCATGTTCTTAGCAGCCAACAATGTTCAACAGATTACAAACAGGGAAGGATTGTCTAATAGTGCCGTATTATCGATGCAACAAGATAAGGATGGGTATATGTGGCTGGGAACTTGCGATGGCTTAAACCTCTATAATGGAATAAATGTACAGGTATATAAGCCTACCGACGACGATATCAATCTGTCGGGCAATTTGATAGAGAGCATTCTCGAAACCGAGGATAATGTTTTGTGGATACATACCAACTATGGTTTGAGCCGCTTGAATAAGAACAACTGGCGCTTATCGACATACAACCAATTCAAGGGGCTTTATTTTATGGAGAAAGACAAAAACAATGTTGTATATATCATCAGTGAGAATAATTGCATTTATTATTATTCTCGGGCTTCGGATTCATTCAAGAAAGTGGAGGTTGAGGGACTGGCTTATAATCAGATTATCGGATTTACTGTTACATCGGAAGATGTTATTCATGTTTTTATGCAAAACGGAAAAAATATCAGTTTGAAAATTGGCAGAGCCAGTAATAACGATATGTTATTGAGTAAACAGCTGCCTTTTGAACATTCTCGGAATTTGATTTATTGTTTTCATGAAAAACGGTCGCCTGATACCGTTTACTTTATTGACGAAACCTACACGCTGTATGAATATAATTTTATTTCGCGAAAAAAATATTATATCTATAATCTCGAAAAGGAGATTCAAAATAAAGGTATCGTATCTTCTATTATCAAACTTCACGACGATTTTTTTATCGGATTTAAAACAAACGGTGTACTTAAAATATTGAGTATCAGCGATAATACAAACAAATACAAGATAGAGGATATTGGTATAAAGTCGGGCGTGTTTTGCATGGCAAAGGTTAGTTTACTCTATAAATAAGTTATAGAGATAAGAGGCTCTATCCTGTGATAGCTTTATTTAACAATAAAGGTTTGTTGATAGATTTTTCCTCCACCCTTGATATATAATGCTAAAAAAATACAAGATTGAGTTCAATATCGCTTTGAACTCAATCCTGTATATATAAACAGTTCTTAAAACTTAATACCTGTAATGATCTGCTTTGAATGGACCATTTACCGGTACATCTAAATATGCAGCTTGCTCGGGAGTAAGTTTAGTTAGTTTCACACCAATTTGATCGAGGTGTAAACGTGCAACCTCTTCGTCCAAATGTTTCGGCAAACGATACACACCTACTTGGTAATCTTTTTGCCACAATTCTATTTGAGCCAAAGTTTGATTTGTAAATGAATTACTCATTACAAACGACGGATGACCTGTTGCACAACCCAAGTTCACCAAACGACCTTCTGCCAACAAGAAGATAGAGTTACCCGTTGGGAAAGTATATTTATCAACTTGAGGTTTGATATTTGTATGCTTGATACCTGCAAAAGTAACCAGTTTATCTACTTGTATTTCGTTGTCGAAGTGACCAATGTTACAAACAATAGCCTGATCTTTCATCGCTTTCATGTGATCGATCGTAATAATATCTTTGTTACCTGTTGTAGTCACATAGATATTACCCTCTTTTATGGCTTCTTCCATAGTGATTACTTCAAAACCTTCCATTGCTGCTTGTAGAGCACAGATAGGGTCTATTTCTGTAACAATTACACGGGCTCCGTATGAACGTAACGAGTGTGCACAACCTTTACCAACATCGCCATAACCGGCAACAACAGCCACTTTACCTGCAATCATCACATCGGTAGCACGTTTGATACCATCTGCCAATGATTCACGACAGCCGTATAGGTTATCGAATTTTGATTTTGTAACCGAATCGTTTACATTGATAGCAGGAATCAACAATTCGCCACGCTCCATCATCTGATAAAGACGGTGTACACCGGTAGTAGTCTCTTCCGAAACTCCTTTCCAATCAGCTACGGTACGATGCCATCTTTGATTGTCTTCTTTCAACAATCGGTGCAGGGTATCTAGAATTACTTGTTCTTCGTGATTACCGCCTTTACGATCTATTGTTTTAGCATCAATTTCGGCTTTGTATCCCCAATGGATAAGAAGTGTTGCGTCACCACCATCGTCAACAATCAAGTTTGGACCTTTACCTCCGGGGAAGTTAAGAGCCTGCTCGGTACACCACCAATACTCTTCTAAGCTTTCGCCTTTCCAAGCAAATACAGGAACACCTGCAGCAGCAATGGCAGCAGCAGCATGATCTTGTGTCGAAAATATATTACAGCTACACCAGCGCACATCGGCACCCAATGTAGTTAATGTTTCTATCAAAACTGCCGTTTGGATAGTCATGTGAAGAGATCCCATAATACGAGCACCTTCCAACGGTTTAGAATCTCCATATTTTTTACGAAGAGCCATCAAACCGGGCATCTCATGTTCACCTATCTCTATTTCTTTTCTACCAAACTCAGCTAGACTCATGTCTGCAACCAAATAAGGCAGATTGGGTAATAATTCTTTTGACATACTTTTTTATTATTCTAATTATTAATGATTCTGTACAAATATACAACTTTTAGCAGGATTTTATCTTACCACATTTACCGGCGACTTAACCCCTTTGTAGCTTTTCAGGACTGCACGGGTAGAACCTACTTTCAACTTCGTTTCCAACTTCACGGGCATACGATTGTTGTCATCTGTTATATACACCTTCATAGCCTCTTTTCCTCCATCAAAGGCTTGATCTTGTATATAAAGGGTCAACTTGATACAATTGTATTCTTTGTCGTCGTTTGCTTTTACTGATTCTTTTCCGTCGTATACAATTCGCATGCTTACTTTTGATCTTCCTGAAACAAAATTAACTTTGGTTTCTGCCCCCACTTTCATTTGAGGATAATTTAATGTGCGTGCATAAAACAAAACACTCATCAAGTCGTATGTACAACCCGGAAACTCGAGAGTTTCATCAAATTTGAAATTCCCATTTTTGTGCCTAACTGCACGAATTTTCACATCATTACCTCCTGGGTAAGAGTAAGTCAAACGTTCTTTGGTATAGTCCTCACCTTCGTGGGCATCTTTTTGATATGCCAATGGAAGTACTCCTTTGGTTGTATAACAAGCCAAAGTATCGCTCAATTCAAATACTCTGCGTGCAAAACCTTGTGACTCCGATATAAGGGTCATTTTATAAGCATCTTTGCCGTCATATTTCACGCTTTGGGTAGACATCGTTGCATACCCTCCTTTGATGGTAGCTGCCAATTTTATATACAGGTCGTAACTTAATTGTTCGCCCGCCTGAAAGTATTGATTATCAACACTGCATTGCGACGAAGCACTCCCAATCGTCAACAACGACATAAGCAATAGAGCTACCAGTTTATCTACTATTCTATTCATCTGTTTATTGTTAATTTTTATTATTGATAGGTATTGCCACTAGTTGGGATATTCCGATACCTATCGTTATTTACTTTATCTTGAGATTCTTTTTTCGAATTTTGGGCATCTCTCCGCTCCAACAATCTCTTCCGGTTTTCGTCGTCTTTAGGTTTATTTTTGGTTATATCCAATGGTTTTTGCTGATCCAATGGAAGGGTTCCTATTTCCCAGTCTTCTTCGAAGTCAAAATTTTCCTTTATTTCAAAAAAATTCGGACAATAATATACTGTTTCGGGTTGCCTCATTTCAGAATACTCGCCTGTATCCCATTTGTCATTATTATTAGTATCCAGTATGATCCGGGCATAATATATTGCCGGATTAAGATATATGAAAGATGCAACACCCCCCTTTACCGTTGCATGGTAGACCGATTTATCTGATTTATCCAAGAGTTCTACAAAGGCAGGTATACTGTCTGGAAGGTTGTAAATATTGATATCCAACGATCCGTACTGGTCTAATGACTTAACTTTAAAAGACATCTCCTGCCTGTCGTTCCATAGCCCTGTGTAGCTGTGTATGGTTGCCGAATCTGCTACAAACCGATATTGACCGCCGGGAATCCACTTGTTCTTTATTCGGTATTTGCGAGGATTTAAGGAGTCTTTTTCCAACATATAATCTACGTTAGTGTATATTGTATCGACTTTTTGTTGTACGAAAATTTTCTTCTTATCTAAATCTTTTACAGGATAGTCAAATTCTATATCAATATTTTTATATACATCAAAATCCTGACCTACATCGGCAGTAAGAGTCAAGAATGTTATTTCCTCTTTTCCTTTGTCTTTTTTCTTTTCGTCCTTCACTTTTTTCTTGTTCCGATTTATAAAATTCAACGTATCGGTTACAGGTTGAAGTTTATTCAATGAGTCGGTCTTGTTATAAGATACCTTCAAGCGGAGTGTATCCATAGCCGCGATAGCTTTTTCGGTTATCCAAAATTTCAGAGTATCGTTATGTATTGTTTTTTCGAGTACTGCCCAATCGGCTATAGGCGATGGTATGTCTATGGTTTCTATTTTAGGTATTGCCGTAGGTGCTCCAAAATAAATGGAGATTGCATCTTGGGTCAACCGCTCATGCTTTTGTAAGTACTGTCTCTTAAAAGCAGAAGAGAAAGACCTCAACACAATATCGTCGGGTAAAAACTTTGTATAATTAATGGTACGGAGAGTATCGAAACTTTTAAGTTTATCTTTCAATTTGAAAATACTGTCTTGACGAACAGCAGCTTCTGTGGAAGGAACTATTACTTTATCTAAAAAAGCAATGGCTTCTGCCGGATTATCATACTTATAATCTCTGTTAACATCGTCCAAAGCATAAATCTTATATTCTCCCGGAGTGATCCCTTTTATCGTAAATTTACCCAATTCGTTTGTTCTTGATATACGGGTAAAGGGTAGTTTAGTAAATGCTGTATCCGACAAATTGGAGTGTATACCCACATACATACCTGCTATGGGTTCTAAGTTATCTGCCGACAATACTTTACCTGATATGGCAAGGGTATCTACCACCTCTCCTGTAGAAAAAGACAATGCAAAATTTTCAAGTGGATTTTTCTCATTATTATCCACAATTGCATCCGTAAAATCGATCGTATATGTTGTATTGGCTAGTAAAGTATCTTTTAATTCGACTATTACTTTATTGTTTTGAGCACGGATAACCGGAAAATTCTTTTGTGGTGGAGTGATAATTACCTTATCATTGGGCTTGTCTAATTGCACCAACTCATCAAATGTGATCTGAATTTTTCCACTTTTTACAAATGTTTGATTTGGTACCGGTGTAGAAGACACAATCTTAGGAGGATCGAAGTCATAATCGCCTCCCGACGGAGAGCCGATACTGGCACACGAAAGAACCACAATACCCGACCCTAATAATATGAAGTTTCGGATCAGATTTTTTTTTACACTCCCAATTGAATGTTTTAGCATATTAAGTTTACCTATTTTAGACAAAAATACAACGTTTTAAGTTACCACTAAGAAAGTATTCGTAAATATTTACTTCTCCCCTTAACGCTTTAGAAAATCCGATAGCGATTTTAACGGGAATACTTTGTTCAATTTATAAGCTGAATATACTCCCGATACTGCTAACACAGGTATTCCTGCAATGATACTATAATTGGGGATATATTTTGCAATATAAAAAGCTGATAAAACTATAATTAAACTAAAAAATCCTATCGTAATATTTTCGTTAGTCCATTTGAATTCGCTTAGCTTTCGTCCAAGAACAAATACAAGGGGCAAATATAAGGCGTAAGCAATGAGATACGAAATTCCGACTGCCTCGAAACCATAAATCGGATATAAACAATATATTCCCCCTATATAAACAATCAAAAAGAATGTTTCAGAAAAGAAATAAATCAATCCCTTGCCTTTTGCCAAGAGAATAAAACCGAGAGGCCACGACAATACTTTAAAGAAAGTGCCCAAGATTTGCCAATGAAGAACGGTTGCTGCCCCTTCAAAATCGGCAGAATACAATAAAGACAATGCCACTTTAGAACACAGCAACAATAGTACGATTATAGGCACGGCAATAACGAGTACAATATAACTCTGCTCGTTTATTAATGATCCAGTTTTTTTATTATCATTGATAATAGAACATAATCGGGGGTAAAAATCCGAACCCATCGACTTGAGTATCAACATCAAATATACATTGGTTATAGTCCATGCAGCCTGAAACAATCCAACCGATTCTAAACCGCCATTTTTAGTCAAAAATGCTCTTACCAAAAAGAAACTTAATGCTGTTAATATAGATGCCAAAACTATAAATATGCCTACTCGCAAAACACTTGCACCTCTTTCTTTCAATTGTCGGAAAGATATTGGTATCTGCCTAATTTCGATCTTTCTTCTATAAAAGTAGGCACTTAGGTACATGGCAATGCTCACCACTATAAATACAGGCACTATTGCATCTTGGCGATAAACGTAATACAAAGGTAATGAGATTACCAGCCCGCAAATATTCCAAATAATGGCAGACTTTACCATGTAGGATATATGCCTGAGCCCTTGTAAAACTACAGCCTGTCCTGCTGCCAATATGCTAAAAAACATACAAACTGAAAGCAATGCAAACTGAAGTGAATGGGAAGAGTCCCCAAACACCCATATGCTGATAGGATAGCAAAAAATAATACAAACTGCCGCTCCCAATATAGCAAAGATGAGTGCCCAACGGTCTATTATGGATATAATATGATGCAGTTGATCTTTCTCCCCCTCATCAACCGCCGCTATTTCTCGTACGCCGGTTGTTTCGATACCCAGGCTGGATATCGATTTAATCATGTCTAATGTCGATTGGTAAATACTTATCAGTCCGACACCAAGAGTACCCAATAAAATAGCAAGCATCTTATTGCGGATAATACCTATCAGGATAGTTATAACCTGTGATCCACCAAAGATACTTGTCGATTTTATTATTTGAGAATATGATTTATTGACTTTTGCCAAATTTTATAAACTGTTATTGGTGAACCTTTTATCTGATCTTATCAAATCCTTCGCCATATACTCCACGAACTGTACTTTGGGAGATAAAGGCTTTTTCATCGATACTTCTTATGAGGCGAAACATTTCGATAGATTCGCTTCGTTTAGCAAGTACCAGTATTACTTTGGTCGGTTTCTTAGTATACCAACCCATGCCATCGAGTGTGGTGCATCCCCGATGTAGCTCTTTGTTGATTGCATCTGCTATGACATCGTATTTTTCAGAAATAATGAGGTATTGTACCGATTGCCTAAAACCATTGATTACCATATCCATAGCATAAGCCATTACACCCAAAACAATAAGTCCGGCTATAATCCTCTGAAAATCATGAAATATAAAGTAAGAGGAAGATATGATAATAAAATCGCAAAGGAGTACCCCACGCCCAAAAGTGATATTTTTGTATTTACTAATTATGGCAATAATAGTATCTGTACCTCCGGTGCTCCCGTTTACACTTAAAACCAAACCTACGCCCACCCCGCAAACAATACCTCCGATTAATCCCGAAAGCAACGGTTCGTTTTTGACAAAAGGTTCTTTTATTATCATCTCACAAAGAGTCACAAGGGCAGTAAGTGCAACAATTCCATAGATTGTTTTTATCATAAACTTTAGTCCCAGCACCTTTAAGGCTATGACAACAAGCACACTGTTAATCAAAAGATAGGTATATTGAAACGGAAATCCCGTAGCATATTCAATAAGCAGACCTACGCCGGTAGAACCTCCCGTAACAATTCCCTGCGGCTTTATAAATCCTACTACTCCTACGGCATATATAATTAACCCAATGGTAATATTGAGGTAATCTTTCCAATAAAATTCTTTAAGGTACTTTTTTGGCATACATCTTGATTATAATACGATATTTACAATCTTCTTAGGTACAATAATTACCTTCTTTGGAGCTTTACCTTCGAGCCATTTTTCGGAATTGCTGTGAGCCATAACTGCTTTTTCGATTTCGTCGTTCGTAGCATCGGCAGCAAATTCTATGGCAAAACGTGCTTTCCCGTTGAAAGAAATTGTATAGTTGATTACGCTTTCTACCAAATATTCTTCGTTGTAAGTGGGCCATATCGCATCGCATACTGTTGTTGCGTTTCCTAAAGAATGCCACAACTCTTCGGCAATATGAGGTGCAAAAGGAGATAAAAGAATAACCAAGTCATTCAATATCGTTTTCTTGTTGCATTTCAACGACGTAAGTTCATTTACACAAATCATAGATGCCGATACTGATGTATTGAATGAGAAGTTTTCAATATCAAAAGAGATTTTCTTAATCAATTTATGAAGAGACTTCAATTCTTCTTTTGTTGGAGCTTCATCTACAACCACAAACTCATCTCCTTTGTAGAATAAAGTCCAAAGTTTACGTAAGAATCGGTGTACTCCATCTATACCGTTTGTGTCCCAAGGCTTAGATAATTCTAATGGTCCTAAAAACATTTCGTATAGACGAAGGGTGTCTGCTCCGTATTTTTCTACAACAACATCGGGGTTTACAACATTGTGGAGCGATTTGGACATCTTCTCAACTCCGTATCCGCAAATATATTTATCGTTTTCCAGTATAAATTCTGCATCTGCATAATCGGGACGCCAAGTTTTAAATTTATCCGTATCTAGAATGTCGTTATCTACAATATTTACATCTACGTGAATGGTAGTCGTTTCATATTGGTCTTTCAAATTCAAAGACACGAATTTATTGGTTCCATTGATACGGTATACAAAATTACTTCGTCCCTGTATCATCCCTTGATTAATCAGTTTCTTGAAAGGCTCATCCTCACACGATATATTAATATCGTATAAAAATTTATTCCAAAAACGACTATAAATCAAGTGACCTGTTGCGTGCTCTGTTCCACCGATATATAAGTCTACGCTTCTCCAATATTCATCGGATTGTTTCGATACTAACGCTTTATCATTATGAGGATCCATATACCTTAAGTAATAGGCAGAAGATCCGGCAAAACCGGGCATAGTGTTTAATTCCAGTTGGAATATGGTTGTATTATTGATTTCTGTAACAGAAACTACTTTTTCATTTACAGTATCCCACGCCCAATTGGTTGCACGTCCTAATGGAGGTTCGCCCGTTTCAGTAGGTAAGAATTTATCTACTTCGGGTAATTCTAAAGGTAATTTATCGGCAGGTAGCATATAAGGTAAACCTTCCTTGTAATAGACAGGAAAAGGTTCTCCCCAATAACGTTGGCGCGAAAATATGGCATCACGTAAACGATAATTGGTTTTCACATGACCGAGGTCGTTCTCTTTGATATATTCTTTGGCTTTTCCGATGGCATCTTTTACAGTCAAACCATTTAAGAAGTCAGAATTTGTTACAATACCTTCTTTGGCATCATAGCTTTCTTCCGACACATCGCATCCTTCAACCAAAGGAATAATAGGTAGATTGAAGTGCTTAGCAAAAGCATAGTCACGGCTATCGTGTGCAGGTACAGCCATAATAGCTCCTGTGCCGTATCCTGCAAGTACATAGTCTGAAATCCAAATAGGGATTTCTTTTCCGTTCATTGGATTAATTGCATACGAACCTGTAAATACTCCTGATATTTTTTTATCTGCTTGACGCTCTCTTTCTGTACGTTTTTTGGTGGCTGCTAAGTAAGCATCTACTTCTGTTTTTTGCTCTGCGGTTGTTAATTGAGGTACATAGTCGCTTTCGGGAGCTAGTACCATAAAGGTTACCCCGAAGATGGTGTCGGGGCGAGTGGTGAAGACAGTCACCTCCTCTAAATCTCCTCCAAAGGAGGAGACTTCTTGTTCGCAGAAAGCCTTTATTGTTGATAATACTTTGTCGACATCTACGATAACTTCTTCATTCGTAAATCTGATTATTTTATACCCTAAGTCCTTTAATATTTCTGATCTCTGATCATCTAACTCTCTTTGAGTAGGATCATTATGATATTTGCCATCAACCTCAATAACGACATTTTTCTCAAGGCAAACAAAATCAACAATAAACCTATCAATCAGATGCTGCCTCCTAAACTTATAACCAATACCTTTATTACGTAAAGCCTGCCACAACACAAACTCACTTTCAGTAGGATTGGCTCTATGATCTTTTGCATTATCTATATTAGCATTCCAATCCAACTTATTGGTAGTATGGTATCCGGGCAATTCAGTCCCCCCTCCTTTGGAGGGGGCTAGGGGGAGGTGTATCTCTGCACCTTCTGATCTTCCAATCCAATTTTTTTGAGTTTCTTTGATCGAATCAGTCCAATCTATTTTGTCTAATCCGTCTAACAAACGTTGAGCATAAGCGGATACACGAAGACACCATTGGCGCATCTTGCGTTGTTCGACAGGATATCCTCCACGTTCTGACAATCCGTTGATTACCTCATCATTTGCTAAAACCGTTCCCAGAGCAGGACACCAGTTAACCATCGTTTCACCCAAATAAGCAATACGGTAGTTCAGTAATATCTCTTGTTGCTCTTTTTCGGTTTTCGACTTCCATTCTTCTGCCGAAAAAGACAATACTTCGCTGCAAGCAATATTCAAATCTTTAGTACCTTGAGATTCAAATACCTCGATCAACTCTTCAATCGGACGGGCTTGTTGCTCATCGTTACAAAAATAAGAATTGAACATTTGGATAAACGCCCACTGAGTCCATTTATAATATTCGGGTTCGCAGGTACGTATCTCACGACTCCAATCGAAAGAGAAGCCAATTTTATCTAACTGTTCTTTATATCGGTTGATATTCTGATTCGTAGTAATTACAGGATGCTGCCCTGTTTGTATAGCATACTGTTCGGCAGGAAGCCCGTAAGCATCATAACCCATCGGGTGGAGAACATTGAAGCCTTGGAGACGTTTGTGGCGAGCATATATGTCCGAAGCAATATAACCTAGAGGATGCCCTACATGCAAACCTGCTCCCGAAGGATAAGGAAACATATCGAGAACATAATATTTAGGTTTATCGCTTTTTTCACTTACTTTGTAGGTATTATTCTCAACCCAAAATTGTTGCCAACGTTTTTCTATCTCTTTGAAATTATACTCCATAGCTTAAAAATCCTTTTTTAATGCAACAAAGGTAGTTATTTCTGTTTATAAAAGCATATTAACCAATAACTCTTGTAAACACAAAATATCTTTTGATAGAAAAATAAAGTCGAACATAAAACAGTCTACAAGCGTTTGATTAAAAAAAAGATTAACCATGAATATATTTATTACAGGAGGTACAGGATTGGTAGGTAGCAGTCTTATACCTATCCTATTACAAGAAGGTCATGCAGTGACAGTACTCAGTCGAGATTTAGAGAAAGCCCAAGCTATATTAGATAATCAAGTAAAATTATGCGATTCTTTAGACAAACTGACTTCGTTGGACGACTACGACGCAGTTATCAATCTAGCAGGTGAACCCATAGCTGGTAAATGGTGGACTAAACGACAAAAAGATCGCCTTTGCCAAAGTCGTTGGAAAATAACAAAAAGAGTATCCCAACTTATTAAGGCAGGGGAAAACCCTCCACAAGTATTTATTTCGGGATCAGCCATCGGATATTATGGCAATAAAGAAAATACCCTCTTAACAGAAGATACAGAACCCCACGAAGAATTTACTCATACCATATGCGAATGTTGGGAAGCTTTTGCTCTGAAAGCCGAAAGTAATAAAACTAGAGTATGCCTCTTACGAACAGGCATCGTATTATCATCTAAAGGAGGTATGCTAGCCAAACTATTGCCGATATTCAAACTCGGATTAGGGGGAATTATAGGAAGTGGAAAGCAATATATTTCGTGGATACATATCAAAGATATGGTTGATATTATAAACCACCTGCTAACCGCCTCTCAAATCAGTGGAGCTATAAATATGACCTCTCCTACTCCGGTGACCAATAGAGAATTTTCTACCACTTTAGCCAAAGTTATCAACCGACCCTGCATTTTTAAAATTCCGGCAGCAATTATTTCTCTATTTATGGGAGAATCTGCCACTTTGATAGTGGGAGGGCAACGAGCCATTCCTCAAAAACTAGAGCAAAATGACTATCCGTTTAAATACAAAGACATCGAAAGTGCATTGCTAAATATATTAAAGCAGTAATCCGATATAGGGGTGAAAAATTTTTCACCCGTTGTTTTTGGGCATATAATTAATTCAAGTTGCTACATATAAATATTTTGGTAAAAAAATCAATAAGTTATCTTTGGGGTGCTTAATTCCAGATAAGCAAATTGACCATCGTTACAAAAACCTTTACAATATACCTATTTTTTGATGATTACTTGTAGCTACTCACAACTTTAATCCATCCAATAACTTAAAGTAGTATTCTATTGCCTCCCTTATCTCATCGGGGTTGATGTATTCGTCAGCAGTATGAGAACGAGCCGAATCTCCGGGACCTATTTTAACGGATGGAAACGACATTAATGCTTGATCCGATAGTGTAGGCGAACCATAGGGTTTACGACCCATAACTACTGCTCGTTGTACAAACGGATTTTCAACTGCAATTTTTGATGAATTGAGACGAAACGAGCGAGGTGTAACTTCACACTCGGTATGTGAGTTAATAATATCGAATAACTCCTCATTGCTGTAACACTCGTTGCTGCGTACATCTACAACAAACGAACATGTATCGGGCACTACATTATGCTGTGTGCCTGCGTTTACCATAGTTACGGTCATTTTTACAGCACCGAGAAGATCACTCACAAGTGGAAATTCAAAAGAACGAAACCATTCTATATCTTTCATTGCTTTATAGATGGCATTTATGCCTTCGTTACGGGCAGCATGACCTGATTCTCCGATCGAGACACAATCTAAAACCATCAATCCTTTTTCGGCTATGGCAGGGTGCATTCCGGTGGGTTCACCCACAATAGCAAAGCTAGGAGTGGGTATATCTTTCAAAGCCGATTCGATGCCATCTTTGCCTGATACCTCTTCTTCGCACGAAGCTAGAAATATGAGGTTATAGTCTTGCGGCTTCTGTGTTAATAAGAAAAAAACATGAAGCAAACTTACTAAGCTTGCTCCGGCATCGTTACTGCCTAATCCGTATAGGCGACTGTCTTCTTCTATGGGGTCGAAAGGGTCTTTGCTCCATCCCGAAACTGGTTTTACGGTATCGATATGCGAATTTAGTAATATGGTGGATTTAGAATCCGAGAAGTCGGGTGATTTAATCCAGATATTGTTTCCTTTTCGGTGAGGAGTAAAACCTACTATTCGGATGTAAGATTCTATCTTATCAGCGACCTCGTTCTCTTGCCTGCTATATGAGGGAATGCGGATCATGTTTTTCAACAGATCTAGGGCATCGTAAAATAATTCGTCGATATCTTTTTCCATAATAAAACAAAGATAAGAAATAGGAAGAAATAATAGATTGGATATGTTATCTTTATTAGAATTATGCAATAACTTATGTAAAAAATGGAGGTACTGTAAAATCAATAACAGTTCCCCGCAGTACCATATTCCAAATAATCCATTATCAGTAAATCAGATTTTGATGCGGTTGCCCTAAAAAAAATAGGCAAAAGGCTTGTATATAAAAAAACATTTATATCTTTGTGAAATACACAGTATCATTATTTATGTCAAATTGTATTTTACATGTCCTCATTTTTGATATTCTGCTCGTCGGACAGAATAAATGAGGAAGGTATGTATAGCGACAATCGTGTATGAAAATAGCTAAATGTAATCACTAGATATAAACCTTTCTCTCCCATGAGAAAGGTTTTTTTTATCAAAAACTATCAAGATGGCAATAGAATTAAGAAGTTCTACCAGCACGCAAGGCAGAAGAATGGCAGGAGCCAGAGCTCTTTGGAGAGCAAACGGTATGAAAGAGGAACAATTAGGTAAACCAATCATCGCAGTGGTCAACTCGTTTACTCAGTTCGTACCCGGGCATATGCACTTACATAATATAGGTCAACAGGTAAAAGCTGAAATTGAAGCTTTAGGTTGTTTTGCAGCCGAATTCAATACAATAGCCATCGACGATGGTATTGCAATGGGACACGATGGCATGCTTTATTCGCTACCCTCTCGTGACTTGATTGCCGACAGCATCGAGTACATGGTAAATGCCCACAAAGCGGATGCAATGGTATGTATCAGCAATTGCGATAAAATTACTCCCGGAATGCTTATGGCAGCCATGCGATTGAATATCCCCACGATATTTGTATCGGGAGGACCTATGGAAGCCGGAGAACTGGACAACAAACACCTCGACTTGATAGATGCTATGATAAAAGCCGCAGACAGCAATGTATCGGACAAAGAAGTAGCAGCAATAGAACGAGCAGCATGCCCCACTTGTGGATCGTGTTCGGGAATGTTTACCGCAAATTCTATGAACTGTTTGAACGAAGCAATAGGATTGGCATTACCCGGAAATGGAACAATCCTTGCCACTCATGCAAACAGATTGAAACTGTTTCAAGATGCGGCTAAAATGATAGTTGCAAGTACTTATAAATATTATCGGGATGGAGACGATACCGTATTACCTCGCACCATAGCTACAAAACAAGCTTTCCTAAATGCCATGACTTTGGATATAGCAATGGGAGGTTCTACCAATACGATACTTCACTTATTGGCAATAGCTCACGAAGGCGAAGTAGATTTTACAATGACCGATATAGATCAGCTTTCGAGAAAGACACCATGTCTTTGTAAAGTCGCTCCAAATACTGACAAATACCACATACAAGATGTAAACAGAGCCGGAGGTATATTAGGTATTATGGGAGAACTTGCCAAAGCAGGTTTAATAGACACTTCTTTACCTCGTGTAGACAGTCTTACTCTTCAACAAGCAATAGATAAATACGATATAACATCTATAAATCCATCAGCAGAAGCTCTTGAACTTTACAAATCGGCACCGGGAAATAAGCCCAATTTGGTAATGGGGTCGCAGACAAACATGTACAAAGAGGTGGATAGTGACAGAGCAAATGGATGTATCCGTGACTATGAGCATGCTTACACCAAAGATGGAGGTTTAGCCATTCTCAAAGGAAACATCGCTTTAGATGGTTGTGTTGTAAAAACGGCAGGTGTTGACGAAAGTATCTTCAAATTCTCGGGAACAGCCAAAGTATTCCATTCTCAAGATGCAGCTTGCGAAGGTATTTTGAGAGATCAAGTAAAAGCAGGAGATGTAGTAGTAATTACCTACGAAGGTCCAAAAGGAGGTCCCGGTATGCAGGAAATGCTCTACCCTACTTCATATATCAAATCAAAACACTTAGGAAAAGAATGTGCTTTGATTACTGACGGTCGTTTTTCGGGAGGAACCTCTGGACTTTCGATCGGTCACGTATCGCCCGAAGCCGCAGCAGGAGGAGCAATCGGTCTTATAAAAGACGGAGACATTATAGAGATAGATATTCCAAACCGATCTATCAATGTAAAAGTGTCGGATGCCGAATTAGAAAAACGTCGCCAAGAAGAATTGGCTAAAGGCAATACAGCATTCAAACCCAATCGTGAAAGAAAAATATCTAAAGCCTTAAAAGCATACGCAAGTATGGTAAGTTCGGCAGATTTGGGTGCAGTTAGATTGATAGACTAAGCAATAGTCAAACAAAGTACAGAATTAAAGTTACATAAGCATTTCTAATCATGAGTGAGAAAATAACAGGAAGTGAAGCTCTTATACGGTCATTGATAAATGAAGGTGTAGACACTATCTTCGGGTATCCCGGAGGAGCTATTATGCCCGTATTTGATGCTATATACGATTATAAAGACAAGGTAGACCACATACTAGTTCGTCACGAACAAGGGGCAACTCATGCCGCACAGGGTTATGCACGCACATCGGGCAAAGTGGGTGTTGCATTTGTCACCTCAGGTCCCGGTGCTACAAACGCCATTACCGGTATCACCGATGCTATGATGGACAGCACACCTATGGTGGTTATTGCAGGGCAGGTAGCTTCTACCTTATTGGGTAGTGATGCGTTTCAAGAAGCCGATGTGGTGGGCATTTCGCAACCTGTAACCAAATGGGCTCACCAAGTAAGGTGTGCCGAAGATATACCTGCGGCTGTAGCACGAGCGTTTTACATTGCCTCATCGGGTCGACCCGGTCCGGTATTGTTGGATATCACTAAAGATGCTCAATTCGGAAAAATAGAGTACGAATATAAAAAGGCAACTTTTATCAGAAGCTATATCCCTAAACCCGAAATAAATCCCGAAGAAATTAAAGCTGCTGCCGAACTTATCAGCAAAGCTAAAAAACCTTTGGCTTTAGTCGGACAAGGTGTATTATTGGGATCTGCTGAAGAAGAAATAAAAGCTTTTCTCGATAAATCGGGAATCCCTGCAGCTTTAACCGTATTAGGACTTTCGGCTATTCCGTCAGACCATCCGCTTAATGTAGGGATGTTGGGAATGCACGGAAATATCGGTCCTAATCTGAAAACAAATGAGTGTGATGTACTTATTGCCATCGGGATGAGGTTCGACGACCGTGTTACAGGCGATCTTAATACTTATGCTAAGCAGGCTAAAGTGATTCATTTTGATATCGATCCTGCCGAACTAGACAAAAATGTAAAAACTACAGTTCGTGTATTGGGTGATGTAAAAGACTCTCTTGCAGAAGTTACCAAACTGATAAGTCCTACCACTCATACCGAATGG
Source organism: Dysgonomonas sp. (assembly GCA_031546965.1). Classification (GTDB taxonomy): domain Bacteria; phylum Bacteroidota; class Bacteroidia; order Bacteroidales; family Dysgonomonadaceae; genus Dysgonomonas_A. Next base: position 3,813 of record JAVBJR010001116.1, on the reverse strand, counting down.
CTGGCAGAATTTAAAACTTGCTCCGAAAAAGAATACAATGTAGTTATCAAAGACGAATTATTTCCCACTTCGGGCAGCTTGAAGATGGGTGAAGTAGTTCACAAAATATCCGAAGCAACCGCCAACGATGCTGTATTGGTTACAGACGTAGGTCAGCATCAAATGATGGCTGTTCGTTATTTCAAGTACAAACAATCCCGCAGCGTAGTTACATCGGGAGGATTAGGCACTATGGGATTCGGGCTACCGGCAGCCATAGGGGCTAAAATGGGAGCTCCCAACCGTACTGTTTGCCTTTTTGTTGGTGATGGAGGTATCCAAATGACCATACAAGAATTGGGTACAATTATGCAATATGATGTGGATGTAAAAATCATTATCCTAAATAATCATTTCTTAGGTATGGTACGCCAATGGCAGGAGCTGTTTTTTAGCGAAAGATATTCGGAAACTATGATGAAAAATCCCGATTTTTGTATGATTGCTAATGCTTACAATATCAAATCGAAAATTGTAGATAAACGTGAGGATTTGGACAGTGCTATTGCCGAAATGCTAAACCACAAGGGTTCTTACCTTTTAGATGTGCAGGTAGAAGCCAAAGGAATGGTGTATCCGATGATCCCTTCGGGAACTTGTGTTACAAACATATTGTTGGGTAACGAATAAGATGAAAAATCTGTTATTAATAATATTAATCACGACATTTGCAGTTGGATGTAAGCAATCAAGGAAAAATGATAGGGTTAAATCTCAAGCAAAAACGGAGTATTATTATATTGAAACCGTAGGCTTCGACAAAAATTTGGAAGCAATGTTCAAAAAAGACATTTGCAACAAATACAGTTCGTACTATGCAAATAATGTATTCAATTTACAAGATACAGAACCGGTATTGAATGATTCAAATCTATATATACTTAAATATTTAGATGCAGTTAGCCTTCCAGATAGTAACTTTGTGGATAATCTTCATAAATTGCGAGTGAGTTATTATAAAAGTGATACTTTGACCAATAATAAATATACAGTTGAAGAATTTAAATCAGAAGGTGCCGGAAAGTGGTTAAGGGTACGCAATATGGGTGAAATGAAATTGTATTATGAACCAAATGACACCGTATTAAGTTCGCAAGAATTGTGTAGACGGATGAGAAATTCATTATTTATATGTATGTTTAAGTAAGTTTTAATTGATTTGAAGTTATGGAAAATAAAACATTATATACAGTTACCATATTCTCCGAAAATACAGTGGGTCTACTAAGTCAGGTAACCAGTGTATTTACCCGTCGTCAATTGAATATCGAAACGCTTTCGGTATCTCCATCGGCTATTACAGGCATTCATAAGTTTACAATTACAGTATATTCAGACAGGGAAGCTATTGTAAAGGTTGTAAAACAAATAGATAAGCGTGTAGATGTTCTAAAATCGTATTTCAACACCGATGACGAACTGATACATCAAGAAATAGCCTTATATAAACTGTCGACACCCGATTTCTTGAAAATAGGATCTGCCGAAGCCCTTATCCGTAAATTTAATGCTCAAATCTTAGAAATTAACGAGATTTGTGTTGTAATTCAAAAAACGGGGCATTATGCCGAAACCCAAGCATTATTTGAAGAGTTAAGCAATACAATCGGAGTACTTCAATTTATCCGTTCGGGACGCGTGGCTATCACTACATCAAAAATCGAACGCTTGAGCGATATGCTAAAAGAACGTGAAGAAAAAAATTCTTAATTCAAAAGAACTAGATGCTACCCAAAGAAGCAATATATACATACACTATTGATGCCTATCTTACCGATTTCAGAGGGAAAGCTACGTTACCCATGTTGGGAGGATTTATGCTTCAAGCAGCAACAAGGCATGCCGAGGAACGTAATTTTGGTTATTCGACCATGACCGGTCTGCAGCGTGCGTGGGTGTTGATGCGTATGTCTGTCAAATTATCGAAATATCCGAATAATGATACGACTATAAAATTGCACACTTGGGTATCGGATGTCAATAAATTATTTACCGAAAGAAGCTTTGCTTTTGAGGATCAGGAAGGAAATTATTTCGGGTATGCACGCTCAACTTGGGCATGTATTGATTTGGAAACCCGTCGTCCGATCAATATTCTTGAGTTGGACGGTTTATCTGATTTCAAATCAGATCGAGAGTGCCCTATACCAAGTGCGGCTAAAATATCTTCACCGAAAGATTGTGAATATATAGCTGCTTTCGATGTAAAATACAGTGATATTGACATCAATAAGCATCTTAACAGCATGAAATATATTGAGCATCTTTTGGATGTATTTCCGATTGAAATGTTTGAAAAAAAAGAAATTAAGGACTTCGACATCAATTATCTTGCAGAAGAACAATATGGAAGTACCCTCGATATTTGGCAAAAAGAAAAAGATACAGGTGTATCAGCTCTGGAAATGAGAAATAAAGATAAAACTATTTGCCTGGCAAGAGTTACATGGGCATAATCTTACATTATGACAGAATTTAATAATACTATTTATTTACATATATAACAAAAAAGAAAATGGCAGAAATGAATTTTGGAGGAGTAGTAGAACAAGTTGCTACTCGTGAAGAATTTCCTTTGGAAAAAGCAAGAGAAGTATTAAAAAACGAAATAATCGCTATTATCGGTTATGGAGTACAAGGTCCGGGGCAAGCACTAAACCTTCGCGACAACGGATTCAATGTAATTATCGGTCAACGTAAAGGTGGCAAAACTTGGGAAAAAGCGATTGCTGACGGTTGGGTACCGGGCGAAACTCTTTTCGATATCGAAGAGGCTGCCGAAAAAGGAACTATCATTCAGTATCTTTTATCAGATGCAGCTCAAATAGAAGTATGGCCTCGTATCAAACCATATTTAACAGCCGGTAAAGCATTGTATTTCTCTCACGGTTTTGGTATTACATATAAAGAACGCACAAATATCATTCCTCCTGCGGATGTTGATGTAATTCTTGTTGCTCCAAAAGGTTCGGGAACAAGTCTTCGTCGTATGTTTTTAGAAGGACGTGGGTTGAATTCAAGCTATGCTATTTTTCAAGATGCTACCGGACGTGCTAAAGAACGTGTAATCGCTCTAGGTATCGGTGTAGGTTCGGGGTATTTATTCGAAACTGATTTTAAACGTGAGGTTTATTCTGACCTTACCGGAGAACGTGGTACTCTGATGGGTGCTATTCAAGGTATTCTTTTAGCACAGTATGAAGTTCTTCGTGAAAACGGGCATAGTCCTTCGGAAGCATTCAATGAGACCGTAGAAGAGCTTACACAATCATTGATGCCTCTTTTCGCTGAAAAAGGTATGGACTGGATGTATGCAAACTGTTCTACTACTGCTCAACGTGGTGCTTTAGACTGGATGGGACCTTTCCACGATGCAACTAAACCTGTATTTGCAAAATTATATGCAGAGGTGGCATGCGGAAACGAAGCTCAACGTTCTATTGATACTAACTCAAAATCGGATTACCGTGAAGGTCTTGAAAAAGAACTTGAAGCTCTTCGTGAAAGCGAAATGTGGCGCACAGGTGCTGTTGTTAGAAAACTTAGACCCGAAAATAACTAATCACCCGATTAGTCTTATTATACTGAAAACCTGCATATATCGTGCAGGTTTTCTTTTTTTTCTCAAAATTAGATAACGAAAATTCCATTAGTAAATGCGAATTTAAAAAACACAGGAGATAAAAATCATGATAATGATGATACATTGTTGGTAACGGTAAATAACTTTTAGCGTAGCGTAAAGAAAGTTATTATCGTTATCAATAATGCAAT
>JAVBJR010001082.1:0-2668 GCA_031546965.1 Dysgonomonas sp. | reverse complement strand
ATTTGGCAGGATGGCCCTACCCAGTTAACATAAACATTGCAAGATGCTGCATGCACAAAACAAAGGGCCACTGTTAAGGGCCAGGAAATGGAAATATTGAAATCCCTATATAATATTAAAATGCCCCTGGACCTTACAATAAACTTAGTAATAAGTCTGTTACCACAAGCGCCGTTACTGCAAACAAACGCACAAACACCATTCTGACAAGGCAAACATATACGTATAAACTTAGTAAAAATGGCTGAACGTTACGTTACGGAGGGGGGAGGGGGGGGTGAGTGAATTTGTTACAAAGCGTTACATAGGGGGGGAGGGGGTTCAAAATCCTGAAAATAGGCCTTACGTAATTTATGGACGAGCCCCATGTTGTAATGTATATAGTGGAGCCCAAAGGTGATAGATGGCGCCAGTGTCACCATTTTGTTTATTTCGTATTTGTAAGAAAATGTTGTGCTATATATAGTGTAGCCTAAAGCCTATAGATGGCGCCAGTGTCGCCATTTCGTTTGTTTCGCCGGACAACTCGTCACGATACATCGAAATACCGGAGGAAGTATCGGAGGAAACGGGTAATATGGGTGGTCGACCGTGATTGGCTGAGTGGCCTGTGGGCGGAGGGGAGAGCGCAAAATCCACGATGGGATACACGGTGTGCGAGTGGGAATGGCCCGTTTTGGTGCAGCCGGTTTGGTGTGGACATTTTGTTGCAACCTTTTTGGTGTGTGATAATTTTGGTGCGGGTCAATTTGGTGCAAGTTCGTTTTGGTGCATGGCCATATTGGTGCAAGACCAGTTTGGTGCTGGCACATTTAAGCGCAGGTATGTTTTAGTGCAGTTCTGTTTTGGTGCAAGACTGTTTTGGAGCAGTTACGTTTTGGTGTAGGAATTTTGTGTTGGTGTAGTGATATGTTGTATTACGTATTTTGATTTGTAAATAGTTTTTTTTTAAGGGTTTGAACAGTTTTATTAAAAAATTAGATTATACTATTAGAGTTTGGGCTTGGTTATCCACATATATTGTATACATACGGCTGGGGCTTGAGGAGCTGGTAAGGTCAGAGTAAGCTGTTGGTTTAGCGATAGGTTTTATTGTGTTAAACAAGTCAAAACAATTCGCAAATTATGTTTTTCTCTTTACTTTCTCTTACACCAGTACAACTGGTAATAGGCTTGTACAACGAACGCTTTGGCAGACACACAGCGTCACCTTGCAGCGTTCAGTGGAAAAAATTGTTAGGGAAAACGCACACGACGCGTGTGTCAATTAAATACTTGAATTTCACTTTATTTTTCTTTCTTGGCTCGATCAAGCACTATTATTTTAATATTAGGACATACTTAATGTTCCTCAGCACTTTTTTGTTCTTACAAATGCTAGTTATACTATATTTTCTCGTACATTAATCATTTATTAATAAATAAGCTGGTATAATCAGATCGAACTATGTTTTACACTCACCAAGCAGTGAGTTTGGCCAGAACAGTTTGGCCACAAAACCGGTTTATTCAGTTAAATAACGGTTTTTTCGAAAAACAACCGTGAACATAAAAGAACCACAGCGTGTTAAAACGTATTTCAAACTAGTTTTAGTTATGCTAGGTTAGTTCGTTTTCTCGATAACTTATAATGCCGTAACTCCCGTAACAAGTGCGTTATACGTTGCCGAGACCAAACTAATTAACCTAATGTTACCAAAACTAGCTCTAAATATGTATTGACACGCTGTGGTTCATTTATGTTCACGGGTACTTTTCGAAAAAACCGTTATTTACTGAGAAAACCGGTTTTGTGGCCAAGCGCACCAAAACCAATACATGACAATTACTTCCCGACGCTCCAGTAGGGGGCGCGACAGCTACGATCTACAAGCCTATACAAAGAGGGCAAGAAAGCCCAAACTTAGCTACCCATGACAGTTTCCTCTGCATTGTACAATGCATTCTGTAATAGTATAATGTAAATCAGAATTGTTTTTATAAAACTGTTCAAACAGTTTACACTGTTTATACAGAATTGTGCAATAACACTGTTTAATATAACACTGTGCAATAACCCTAGGGTTAAAGCTTTAAAAAACTATTTACAAATCAAAATACGTAATACAACATATCACTACGCCAACACAAAATTCCTACACCAAAACGTAACTGCTCCAAAACAGTCTTGCACCAAAACAGAACTACACTAAAACATACCTGCACTTAAATGTACCAGCACCAAACTGGTCTTGCACCAATATGGCCATGCACCAAAACGAACTTGCACCAAATTGGCCCGCACCAAAATGATCACACACCAAAACGGTTGCACCAAAATCTCCACACCAAACCGACTGCACCAAAACGTTACGGACCCTGTGCGAGTGGCACAAACGCCCCCTCATAGTGCAGAACAGGTGCGGGCGCTGTCGGGCGATATCGATAATTGTGGTGATCACGATAATATCGTGATGCCAACGCAGGCGGGATGCCAACATCCGAGTGATTTGGTAAATACGCGTACATGGTACGACGTACCGGTATTTTGGCGGTATTTTGGCGGTTCGTGCCCCACTCGGACTTTGAACAAGCGGATTACGTTTACAAATCATCAACGAAACGCACAGCAACAAACTAGGGCGCGTTTTTAAGGTTTGAAACCAGGCTACAACATACGCTAAGTATA
>JAVBJR010000682.1:0-4579 GCA_031546965.1 Dysgonomonas sp. | reverse complement strand
TAATTCCCAGCGTCATTATGAGATCCCTTCTTATATATAGGCACAACGTTTGCACACTTGAAATCCATAGGAACCTCCCCTGTTTCGATAGACTTTTGAAATATTTCAACGAGTGCATCCACAACCTCAGCCTTTACTTCTTTTAAGACCCGCGGGTAGATGTTGTCCGTCGGATATTTGTATTCATTGCATGTTGTTCAGGATTTTTTTGGCTCATCAACAAATGATTTCTCCAAATATGCTTTGTGTCATATTTAAATTCGAGCGCTTTGACCGCAGCGCCATCTAGCTCCACCAAATAGCCAATCTGGACACTACTCATGGACTACAGTGTTCTGGAGTTCTCTTTGACAGCAAGTTGTTGATGGTCTGTACCTGCAGTCTGTACCTTCATACACTCTTGTCTGTATTATAACGTGAGTCTGTACATCGAGTTGAATAAGATCTGTTGGTGACAACACAGCTGTGAGAGAGGCAAGATGAAGTCCACGCCTGCATCCAGAAGAATGTTGGCACATTTCATTCATCTTGTGATTTTGTCTATTGTGCATGTCAGTCATGGTATATATAGCTACTTAATTTTGTGAGTATTTTCTTTCGTATAAGTCACGTAACTATTTTTATATATATTCGTAGTCGATGGCCAACCAAATGCCCATGAGGAACGCGGACCAATGTTCGCAGTTGAACCTTCAGGAGAAGTATCATTTGCCAACACTAAAGGAGCTCTAGTGAAGTGCACTGCCACGGGCACTCCAAAGCCAACTGTACAATGGATTCTTGCAGATGGGAGTCCTGTTTCTCCCGTTCAAGGCCTCAGAGATTTAGATACCAACAGTGGCATTCTTACCTTGCAACCATTTTTGGCTGAACAGTACAGACCTGATGTCCACGCTGTAACCTACAAGTGTGCCGCAAACAACTCCTTTGGAAAGATCTTGAGCACTGATGTCCAAGTGCGCGGAGGTTCAAAATGTGATTTGCGTTTTGTCATTGATCCATTTATATCTGATAAATCTGAATTCGATTTCTAGTTGTTTTGCAAGCGTATGACGTGCAAGTGTATGACAGTTTCGCCATCGAAGGGAACACTGCTCTGTTTAAATGTCACATTCCGTCTGTCTTGGCCGACTTTATTGCAGTAACTGCATGGATCAGGAATGACAATTTGCTCATTAATTCAGCAGACTCAGGTATAGAAGTGTGTAGCGCGTTTGTTTTAATTGCTAACTGAAGTTAATACTCTTCCATAAAGTGGCACTTAATATGTACATGTATTGTGAGAACTTGTTGAATGAATCTTCCTTTATAGCTGTATCAGACAAATACGTGGTGACTCCAACTGGTGAACTGCATGTAACTAATGTTGAGGCATCTGATAGCAATTCCATCTATAAGTGTAAAACTACCCAGAAACTGAGCAATGAATCTAGCGTCAGCAAAATTGGTGGTCGGTTGTACATCACAGGTATGCAATTAATATTCTAAATCGTAGGTTATTGTATAGTGCACGCTTGTAATCATCACTTTCTTTTATTTAATGTAGCACCTCATGGAAATGTTGCAACAAAGATTATTGATCTGCGCACTAATGTTGAAGCAGCTGTGGGGGAATTTGCTGTTATGGCCTGCGTTGCTCAAGGATTCCCAGTCCCGCGTGTTTTGTAAGTATGTTCACATGTAGTGTTTGTTTTCTTATATAACTGATCGTGTTTACACTATAATTTTAGGTGGTATAGAAAACAAGCAAATGGAATGGTCACAGAAATTGTGGGAAGTAGTCGGTACAAGTTAACAAAGACCACATTAGGAATTCTCAATGTTGAAACTTCTGATGGAGGTGGTTACATATGCGAAGTAATCAGTTCACTAGGAAAAGACCAAGCGGAGATTCTCTTGACTGTGAATGGTACACGCGTATTGTTTTGCAATTTTGAAATACCCTATAAAACAAAGCTGCCTTTTGTTTTAATTTTAGAGCCTCTGCAAATTGATATTAAACCTAAATTGCATACTGCAAGAGCAAATGAACATGTTGCCTTTATTTGTGAATTAACTGGTGGTTCAACACATTCATTCACATGGCTGCACAATGGAAGGATAATTCCTAGTGCAACTGGATCATCTTTGAGCATCTCAAACGTTGAGGCAAAGGACAGTGGAATGTACCAATGTTTTGCGAAATTAAACAAGAAAGCACTCCAAGCAACTGCAGAACTGCGTCTGTCAGGTCTGTGTGCTACCTGTGCAGTGTATGATATTATAGTTAAAGAAAATTTTAAACTATATTTTCAGGATTTCCTCCAAAATTTTTGCAGACGTTTCAAGAGGTAACAGCGCAACCTGGAGAAGCTGTAAGATTGGAGTGTTCTGCAGTGGGAACTCCTGTTCCAAACATTTCCTGGGATTTGGATGGAATGGTTATTACTGAAAATGAAAGGATGCAAGTAACACATCGCTTTGGTACTAATGGCAATGTCGCCAGTACTATGGTAATCCAAAATGCTAAAGTTGAAGATGGAGGAGTTTACACTTGCACAGTTGCGAATCCAGAAGGAAAAAGTCAAAGCTCTGCACGCGTTAATATATTTGGTGCGTATTACCCCGTATTACGATTACTTTAATTGTTTTACCTTTATTTGTACGTTTCAACATTTAATTATTTCAATTGTATTTAAAGGTACCATTCAAAGCCGTTTTGTTGCTAACCAAATGGCAGTTGCTGGAAGTGATGTTTATCTGAATTGCCCTTACTATGGTCATCCTGCAGGAGATATTCAGTGGGAAAAGGGTATGTGAATTTTCACAGTATTGCCACATTCCGCGGCTCACGGTGAGCTATATATAGCATATTAGAAAATATTTAAGGTAGGAGTTCAGATCATGAAGTTAATACTTCGGTACTGTATTTATTTTATTCATCCGATGTGGATTGAGCATGTGCTCAACATTTAGTGAGGCAAAGCTTTTGGCTCAAGTTTTATTCAACAGGCTGATTGTATCCCTCGTTGTTTTATAATCCATTTTAAATAATGCATTCCTTGTGTGGGGGGAAATAAACGTGCATTTTTCTGGGTTACAGGGTATGATCTTATTTAACAAATTAATAATTATACCTTTCAAAACAATTCAGATGATACACCATTGCCATCCACTATAACGCAGTTCCAGTTTAAGAACGGCACGCTCCATGTTTCAAATGTTCAGAAGTCGTCTGATGCAGGAACATACCTGTGCTTCATTTCAACGAATGATGGCAAATCTGTGCAAAGTCAACTGGAGCTCAATATATTTGGTAAGATAATACGTACAAAGTGATGAGATCATGTTATTGGATCGAACTACGTATATCATTGCCAATTTAATTAGGAAATATCTGGAGTTAATTTAAATTATTATCAAGCTATTAGTTTGGGTATATCAACTAAGTCAATGTGTGCACAAAATGGTTGACTTTCAGTGGCGCCAAAGATTGTGCCATTTTGGTTTCAAGAAGAACTGCTACGTGAAGGGATGAGAGCCCGTCTCCAGTGTGTGGTTAGCGAGGGTGATCTCCCACTGACCATTACCTGGATGAAGGATGGGACAACTCTGTCCCAACACTCTACTGATAAAACTATCAATGTGCGGGTTCTAGACGACTTTTCAAGCATTTTAACTGTCGGCAGCATCAGTCCTCGTCATAATGGAAATTACACCTGTGTTGCTTCCAACATGGCTGCCAGCGTATCGCACACAGCCCAGCTTGCAGTCAACGGTAATCGATGCTTGTGTTTCTCTCTTTCAGTTTCACCACAGATCATTCCATTTGCGTTTCTCGATGACCAGTTTTACAAGGGGATGAGGGCGCATATCACCTGCGCCGTCAGTCAAGGGGATCTGCCCATCACTTTTGAATGGTCCAAAGATGGTCACGAGATTCCCTCCGATTTAAGCGTCTCCATCAGAAACGTTGACCGGCACGCGAGCACATTAAGCATCGAGAATGTTGGTTCAGGCCACTCGGGCAACTACACTTGCGCGGCGACCAATCGAGCAATGACAGTCACATACACGGCACAGCTGCTTGTCCGCGGTAATCTAACAGATTGCCTTTGTTGGTTTCTCTTCCCGTTTCAGTTGCGCCAAAGATCGTACCGTTCTCCTTCCAAGACATTCATTATGAGGGTTCAACGGCAAGATTAGTTTGTGGCCTACTGGAAGGGGACCTTCCCATGCAGTTCATTTGGCTCAAAAACGATCTCCCTGTGGACACTTCCCTCGGCATGCCCTTTTCTGTTCACGACATCGAGGGAGTGTCCAGCATTTTGACGATCAAAAATATTGCAGCTGAGCATGCGGGCAACTACACCTGCTTAGCCAAGAACCGAGTAGCCTCTGCTAAACACTCGGCTGTTCTTGTGGTTAACGGTAAATGAGCTTTTTAACTGATGGCCGTCAATTTTCTTGTCTTCCCAAACACTCAGTTGCGCCCAAGATCGTGCCCTTCTCCTTCCAAGGGGAGCATTTGTTTGAAGGAGCCTTGGCCCGAATTACTTGCGTAGTTTATCAGGGGGACCTGCCGTTAACCATGGAATGG
>JAVBJR010000630.1:0-2510 GCA_031546965.1 Dysgonomonas sp. | reverse complement strand
ACACCTTATCCTGAACAACTTATAAGTTACCCTGAATAATTACTTAAATATTTTACAACTTATCCTGAATAATCTACACCGTACCCTGAATAATTTACACCTTATTCTGAATAAATTTCATTACATTTTAAACTGTTATATATAAATCTGAATAAAGGTCTGTCGTATTCGATAAATGCTGTGATTCACATTCTCGGAATTTGTCCTCGCGTATTAGCCGCCCTCGCGTATTGGCCGCCCTCGCCTATAAGCCGCGTCCTTGGAAAACATCCTCGTGTATAAGCCGCGGCCTATAGGCGCGACTTTACGGTATTATGTTTTTGTACAATAATGTGGTTTCTCGTTTTATATTAATATTATACTTGTACAATGGAGATAGGAACAGAAAATAGGAAATTATTTTGTGCTTAAAATATAAATTAACATAAAACATTAATAAAAGGTACAAAGCAATAAATTTCTACTCTTGTTTATTGCACTGGGTTCACTTATTTCTTGGAAAATAAATATACGCAGTATATTGTGATATAATAAATACCATGTACTTTATCTATTTCAGTTGTATAGGCTGAAATCCACCTCAAAACAACATCCCCCATGTTTGTGCAAATTAGTTGCAAAAATACCAAGCTATGAAACAAACCCTTTCCGAAGCAGCAGTGAACACATATAGAAAATGCGATCCTTAGCACACACACATTTAGGGTCACAAGCGACCCGCATTGGCACCACTTGAAACGTTCACCCGGTCCCTATAGACGGGTTTCCACCTTAGACAAGTTTCACTGAATAATATCATTTTTTAGGCAATGTAGTCTCCAGATTTCCAGCTTTATTTAGCAGTTTATAATTTCTCACCGTTTTTACCGCATTTAATTAAATAGATTAGAGGAGCTAGAATTTAGCCTCGCGCTGTATAATAACCCAGATTATATCGATTAACCAGTATACTATTAACAACAGTAACTGTTGTAAAGAAGGAATTAAGCAAATGGAGGCGTTTATGAAGTTGGTGGATCGGTGTAAATACCGTCAATTATGTACATGTCATTAAAGTTGCCCGGGTGACCACTGACCACTACTGACCACTTGACCACCATTTAGTGACCGTTCATTTCAACCGTTTTAAGCTTGTTTTATAGGGAAATTGTGCAAGGACCTACCTTGGATGAGTGTGTGTCGTTTGAGTGAAGCGTTGGAAATGAGTAAAAGGGCCGGAAGGAGGAGCTACTAAAACCTATAACATGTGTACAACGAATTTATACCTACAATTTACCTACATGCGTGTATATAACGTGTAATGGGAGTGGAAATAGTTGGATCAATAGCAGGTTAATTACATGCACTGCGTTTACATTTGCAGCCAGTGCATATACAATATACAATGCCGCATGGCTGTATTTGCATTTCTTTCCTGACAGCTTATATATGCATATATAGGCCCATATGTATAGGGACGGCTAATTACACCATTCAACTTGCAATTGTCACGTATATATTCGCAATATGGACCAATGGCGAACCTGGTTGATTTTAATCACGCAGATGTATATTCAAAACATCGAATTTGAGGTGAATTATTTAATTCATCGCCATTTTTCTCTATAATCTATATATTAAAGTTGAAGTAATATTAATAATAATACGCAATAAATATTACAGGGTGTCTACTGTCATGAAATTCCTGGAAAAGTAATCAATTTTTGTTATATTTACATGTTTTAGAACAATTTAAAATGTATATTTAATGTTATTTGGGCTGTTGATGACAGATAATATTGCCGATAACTGGTGTTAAAGGTGAACTGACAGGGTTTTGTAACACCCCATGATATTCGGATCATAGAAAGAATGATTAAAATTATAACTATGAGTTCATTTCTTTTCTTTTTTAAAAATTTATTAAATGTGTTTTAACAGATTGAAGTTTGTGTGTTTTTGGGCATGTGCAGAGAGGCTAGGAGGGGAAAAAGTATAGTATGGAGAGTTTGTTCCAGCATATGAAGTGGGGAAGCCACCTGTAAGAGCCAATAGGCATTTAGCACGTTTTGGTGCAATTGGCATGCCATACGCACTGTCCCGGATGTAAATTTTGACAGTGTGAGGACTTTTGAGGACCTATTTTAGGGTAAATTTGTGAATTGTTATTAAAAAACCAATCGATGGAAAAATTAGAAAAAAATTGGACATATGCAAATACATGTTGTTCATGCATAGGAAATTTTTCAGAGAAATCGCTTTCAAGAAATTTACCCTGTCAGTTCACCTTTAAAAAATATTAAAGATATGAAAAATCCGGCGATGCAGTGCTGTGTGCAATAACTTGTTGTCCAAGTGCATTAAGGAAAAACGTTTTAAATCTCATATGGGCTCGTTTCTCTGACGATGATCATCTTCAAATCGTCAAGTGCCGATTGGTGAGTCGGGGGCTGAAGTGAGAACACGCCCCTCCAGCCCCTCCCACAAAACGGATAAAATCGCGAAAAGATGATGTGGCAATAAACTGTGAA
>JAVBJR010000138.1:0-3304 GCA_031546965.1 Dysgonomonas sp. | reverse complement strand
CTTTGGCATATCTTAGAACAGCACTTCCAATACTTTCGTCGGTCATAACGGAGCACACGACATCCACCGTTATGTCCGTTGCTTTTGCATCTTCAAATTTCCTGTTAACTTTATTATCTTGAACAACATCTTGGAAAATAGCGATTAACGCGATGTGCAAATTGCGGATATCGTTTTCACTTGGTGAATTTTGTATCTCATCGCAAAGCTGGAATTGCTCAGTTATAATTGTCGCATTCTTACGGTCTTTCAGCATTTCATTTAGTTCTGAAACTGCGGCTTTAATGCTGATATAGCATGCTTCATCAGTTGCATTTATCACTTCTGCTACGACCTGAAGATACTCTGTAAATTAAATTAATAAATTGGTAATTAATTTTAAAATGTTTATACCTATAGACCATTCAAATGAAACTATATGAATTTTGGAATCATCACCAGCTACTTCCTATTCACTTGTTCAACTTGAACAAAGCTATCTCTAACCATTCCTCCGTTAAATCAACATGATAGATGTTTGTACCACGTACCCTGTATATTGCTTTAATTTACTAGGCTAAACATACTTATGTATCTTTTAGTTCATCCAAATTAAAAATTGGTTCTTGGATTCATTTGAACGGTCTAATACTATTAATATGAATTGCATATACAGGGTGCATCATATCAGAGGAAACAATGGAAATTCGTTGAATAATGTTAAATAAATGAAAACCGTGTGTATGGGCTAGAATAATTAATGTGTTAGGGTTTTGTAACCTAAACTGCGAGGGCTAAACGTTATGCATAATCCCGGTGACCTTGACAAACGTCTAGCTTTTGCAGTACGCACTGTACACTAGGCATGTACATTGGGGACTTGTAGAGGATGGAGAAATGAGGCTAGCGCAACAAACAGAACGACATTCGGACAACAAACACGGGAGATACAGGCAATCAAACATTTCGCAGAATGCTTCCGTGCTCGACACCCGGAACATGCAGGAAAGTGAACCTAGGCAACTAGTACTACCAACATCGTGCAAGAATGGTAGGAATGCATCGAGTGCCGATAGTAGACGTCAGTGGAGGGGGGGGGGGTCATCTGCATATCAACAATTGCAATTATTGCCGTCAGGTTAAGGTCCCTTCCTGGAGAACATAGGGTATACTACGCAATTTGCATAATGCGCCACTCAGTGCAATGAGGAGTTGCACAGGCTGTTGTCATTGCTACGCGTTCTGGGAAGCCTTGCTCACCTTAGATTCACTTTCCTGCATGTTCCGGGTGTCGAGCACAGAAGCATTCGAAATGTTTGATGGCCTGTATCTCCCGTGTTTGTTGTATGAATGTCGTTCTGTTTGTTGCGCTAGCCTCGTTTCTCCATCCTCTACAAGTCTCCAATTTACTTGCCTAGTGTACACTGCGTACCTGCAAAAGCTACACTTCGCATTACGTTGACAACGTTTGTCAAGGCCACAGGGATTATGCATAACGTTTAGCCTGCACAGTTTAGGTTACAAAACCCTAATACAACATTCTAGTCCATACACAAGGTTTTCATTTATTGAACATTATTCACTGAATTTCCATTGTTTCCTTTGATCTGATTCACCCTGTATAGCATGCATTTCAATGAGTTGTTTACCTCATTCCCTTATAAAATTCAGGTTTTATCCCCATTTACATTCTCCTTTTTTGCACACCATATAAGGGCACCCCTTATTAGGGCAGTTCCTTTATAAGAAGCACTTTTATTCTGTTGAAGGTGACAGAATTAATTTTTATAAGGGCAGACAATGCCATCAATGGATTCATTGGCTCAAACACCTGCTTGACAACGGTTTCGAGCCGTGACTGTTCATATTTGAGCTTTCAAATAAGCTACCTTGTAAACATTTGGAAATTATACATTCACTGTTCTGTTCATAAATAATGTTTCCTCAATACAGGGTGTGACAAAACTTTGGCCACATGTAAAAACTTTCTGTAAAAGGAATTATTGCCGTCCAAAAATGATCAAATAATTTAATTATAACGCTTCTGACTCCTTTACATACACATTTTCATTTCTTTTCTAATTGCATGACAGTATAATCTAAATAAAAGAGAAATGCATCTGCATGTGAAAAAAAAATTGGCCACATATCAATTTTATGGCTTAAAATGAATACAGAAAATAATAGACATTTCATTCTTTGTACATGTTAAAATATGTAACATTGGGAATTGTGCAATGGCATTTACATGTGAATTAAACATGGCTTCTAGAAAACGATTGACTTACAGGGAGAGAGGCAAAATTGATGCTTATAAAATTTAGGTCTTGTTAATCGTGAAATTGCTGCAAGAATTGGACGTTCTGAAAGAGTTATTAACAATTACTTGAAATTAAGTCGCAGATACCTTGGCGGATACTGTATGACATTAAAATACGAAAAAGATGTCCAAATTCAACATTTGTATGTACTCGCTGAGTTACTGAGCTGTGCTGCAAGCATTCCCTGCATCTCTGCACAGCAAATAAAAGTTAAGCGAAAGCTATAATGCTATGTTGGAACTAATCCAACATGAATCGAAGCTACAGCACGTGCAGACAACATTGGAATGAGATAGTTAGAGAAACACTTTTCCTGTTCAAATAATACGTAACGCAAAAATATCAATATTTTCCCCCCTCCCCCTCCCCTGTAACTCTGCGTAACAATTCCTTGTAACCCGCCTGTGATATTATGTAACAATTTGTCTACCCCCTCCAAGAAAGAAAAATAACAAATAATTCACAAGAAATTATGCCTGAATGTGCATATGCACTTTTATATAGGGTGTAAATGTAATGGTGTTACAAACTTTCAGGGTTTGTACAGGGTTAAGAGTAGATGCAGAATTGCCAATGAACCCATGTCCGGAAACATACAGGTTCCTTGCGACAGACTGGCAAAGTATCAAATGCTGCTCCTGCAAGTTGGCAATTTGGTGTATTGCAGGGAATCCATCACAAGTGGCAAGTGCTCACAATAGCTGCTCGAAGTGACGCCCAGCAACTGCAATGTAAGCGTTGCATCTACAAACCATGTTCTGGTGCACCCTCTCCATAGCATGTGACATGTGTGTTATGTATAGCGCCACAGCCTGGATGCGTGCAACCTGCACGTTTCCGGACATGGGTTCATTGGCAATTCTGCATCTACTCTT
This sequence comes from Dysgonomonas sp., assembly GCA_031546965.1. GTDB lineage: Bacteria > Bacteroidota > Bacteroidia > Bacteroidales > Dysgonomonadaceae > Dysgonomonas_A. The sequence goes on along the minus strand of JAVBJR010000138.1, from coordinate 129 downwards.
AACCCTGTACAAACCCTGAAAGATTGTGACACCATTACATTTACACCCTGTATACATTTAAACTCGCTTATATCGAAATTGAGAAAGGTAAGCCATATAGATATTAATTTGGAATAATCCACATTCCCA
>JAVBJR010000229.1:0-6154 GCA_031546965.1 Dysgonomonas sp. | reverse complement strand
CCTTAAACCAAATAAATATATATATTGTAACCTTAAGCCAAAGTAGTATGAAAAAAATTCTTTCAATCCTATTATTAACTGTTTCTTCTATTTCAGCATCCTTTGCTCAACACAATTATTTTCAGGACCTAATTGACGATTTGCAACAAGGCAGATGTTTCGAAGCGATGGATCTACGAATGCGACATGCCAATGAGTTGCCTCAAAATGACTCGACACTCAACCTAGTATATAAATTGCACATGGCGTTGTACTTTAACAAACCTGATAGTGCTGCTATTTATTTAGAAGATTTATTTGCCAATCATAAACTAAAGATAGGTCCGGCAATCGGTACATACAGTGGAAAACTGCTGCAAGTTTATGATTATGCCCAGCAATTTGATAAGGGAATAGACTTCTGCGATAAGCTCATTGACTATTTTAATAGGAATCCATTTGATTTGGAGCACGATTTCGTTCAAAATGAGTTAAATATTGTAGAAGGTATGAAATCGTCATTCAAAAAAAGAGATATAAATGAACCACGTATTAAAGTCGAGCGAGACAGGACCAGTAATGATAGTACAATAAAACTCAATGAAAAACAACGGATCCATTTTAAGGCAAAATACAATGACACAGAAGTAGAAACACTCTTTGATACAGGAGTTACGTATCATTTTTGTTTATCAAAAAAATTGGCGGACGAAATAGGTGTTATTGTGGTTGATAAAACTCAAGATTCTATAAAAATGGTAAACAAAAAGCCAATAAAAGCAACGATGGGAGTAATCAAGAATATAAATTTAGGCAATGTAACACTTTATAATATTCCTGTATTAGTTTTTAACGAAACCGTAGCACCCAATTTGCCTGACACATTGAATCCTGAAGCAAAAGCTAAAATGGTAGAGGTATTCAGCGACAAGCAAATAACAATGGGACTGCAGGCTATGAAACTGATAGGAAAGTTTGAGGTCGATTGGGCGATGCGTACAATTTCTTTCCCCGATAACACCGAAAGAATAAAGACAAATGCTTCTTCGAACATTTTTTTTATTGATAATGACCCTTATATACGATTAAAAATCAATGGATTGCCTTTTGTTGGACATTTTGACACCGGAGCTGATGATTTTGTAGTATTGTCATCTTCATTTTACGAGAAAAATAAGAACAGTATAGAAATAGATTCGGTGACACAAAAAAAGCCGATGAATATCATTACAATGGGACAAGTTGCTGAAAATGTCCCACATGAAATTGTAAAGGATGCAAAAGTGTATCTTACAGGTAAACATCTAAATAAAGACGGAACAGCTGTTCTGATATCAGCCAGAACACCATTTCTGAATACCTTTGATGGTACAGTGGGTATTGAGTGCCTTCGCCGAATAGGCTCAAAGGTAATCCTTGACTTCGATAATATGAAGATAGAAGGTAAAGATTAGTACAATTTGTGGCATCTAATTACATCCTTGCTTCTGAGTACATTGTAGGGGCGAAAATTTTTTCGCCCTTTAAATTTGTCGGGAGTATAATTATACGCCCCTACAGTCTTCGACAATAAAATGAATCTATTTTCATGCGTTTGCTCTGCCAATTTCCCTCTCCGAAACAATCAACATATAACATTTTTAGTACCTTTGCAAACTATGTAGAGGACCATTGTCCCAATCATACCCAATTTCGAATGCAAGTGTATATTACTTATTGATGATGAATACAGTACACATAAATTTATGTCCGGTTTGTGCCAACGACGGTTGTACCGAAACTTTTAGTTGTAAAGACCATTTGGCTACAGGCGAACTGTTTTCGATATACACATGTCCACATTGTGGATTTGCTTTCACGCAAGATTTTCCTTCCGAAGCCGAAATTGGTAAGTACTATGATGCCCCCGAATATATATCGCATTCCGATACACATCAAGGAGTTATAAACTCGTTGTATCATTGGGCAAGAAAAGTGGCTTTGAAATCGAAGACCAACATAGTATCAAAATATTCCTCCGATAATGCCGAAACTCTATTGGATATCGGTGCGGGAACGGGCTATTTCTTGAATGCCATGTGCCTCAAAAAATGGGTGGTAACAGGTATCGAAAAATCGGAGTCGACACGGCAATACGCACACCAAAAATTCGGGCTCAATATTCAGGATGCCGATTACCTCTTCGATATACCCAACAAAATAAAAGATGTAGTCACCATGTGGCATGTTTTGGAGCACGTCGAAAAACTCAATGAAACCATGGCTAATCTTCATCGCATCCTAAAAGACAGTGGTGTTCTGATTATTGCCTTACCCAACAAAAAATCAGCCGATGCTTTAGCATACAAAAAAGAATGGGCTGCGTACGATGTGCCTCGCCATTTGTGGCATTTTTCGCCGGACGATTTTACTAGCCTTGCCCAAAAACATAACTTTAAAATCGAAAAGATGAAGGCAATGTATTTCGACCCATTCTATATTGCCATGTTGAGTGAGAAAAACAAGGGAACGTCTGCCGCCAGCTTGGTGGGATTGATAAAAGGCTCAATCTATTTTATTCAAAGTCTCTTCAGTACACGCAAATGCAGTTCGATCATTTATATATTAAAGAAAAAATAAGGTCACAGACCTTTTTATTGCTTTGGTAAGTGTAAAAACTTAAACTGGTTATTTTTTATAGGTCATTAAATACTTTCGATTACATAAATTCAGACGTTTAAAAACATTCACAATATGATACAACAGGAAAAACCGATAATGAAAAAATGGCTTCAGCATCTCATTGCTGTTGTTTGCTTCTTAACTGTTACTTTCATGTACTTTAGCCCTCTGCTGGATGGTAAAGTTCTTCCGCAAAGCGATGTTCAACAATACAAAGGAATGTCTCGCGAGTTAGCCCAATATTACGAAAAGGAGGCGCAATCTTCGGCATGGACAGGGTCTATGTTTTCGGGAATGCCTGCCTATCAGATTGGAATATGGGGAGGATCGCCTAATTTTCTCGATTACCTTGAAGTTCCGGTAAAAGCCTTAGGAGGCAGTAGTGCAGGTCCTGTATTTGTAGGAATGCTTATGGCTTACATCTTGTTTTGCACAATGGGTGTCGGATTTATTCCTGCCTTATTAGGGGCAATAGCCTATTCCTTATCGTCTTATAATATTATTATTATTGATGCAGGTCATGTTACCAAAGCTTGGGCAATAGCCTATTTGCCCCTTGTTGTAGCGGCAATGGCAGCATCTTTCCGCCGAAAATACTTGCTGTCGGGTCTTCTCATGGCACTCGGGTTGGCACTGCAAATCAAAAACAATCACTTGCAAGTTACTTACTATACAGGAATACTGTGTGCATTTTTATATATAGGACTACTTATCAATGAAATTTCTAAAAAAAATATATCCGGATTACTTAAAGCAACCGGAGTTTTAGCTGTTGGTGTTGTAATTGCTGTGCTTTGTAACATGGGCAATATATATTCCAATTACGAAATGTCGAAAGAAAGTACTCGCGGACAATCGGAATTAACCCAACCCACAAAAATCGAAAAACAATCGTCGGGTCTCGACAAAGACTATGCCTTTGCATGGAGTTACGGTAAAATGGAAACCCTATCGCTCTTAATTCCCGATATTCGTGGGGGAGCATCGGGCGGATTGTTATCTCCATCATCTAATCTTTATAAAGCAATAAAAGCAAATGCACCGCAGGCACAAGTAGAGGCTAAAGGGATACAGGCTCAAACCTATTGGGGAGATCAGCCCTTTACCTCCGGTCCGGTTTATTTTGGAGCAATTATCTGCTTTTTGTTTGTATTGGGGATCTGTGCAATCAAAAGTCCTATGAAATGGGTATTATTCGTTACTACCCTGTTTTTCATCTTTTTATCGTGGGGAAGTAATTTTGAGTTGTTTAATGATTGGTTCTTCTACCATTTTCCGATGTACAACAAATTCAGAGCCGTATCAACAGCCTTGGTAATACCTGCCCTCACCATGTTGATGGTGGCTGTATGGGGCGTGAAAGACTTTTTCGGTGATGAGATCAAAAAAGAAAAACTACAGCAATCGCTTTACATATCTGCCGGAATCACTGCCGGATTGAGCCTCTTGTTATGGATGGCTCCGGGTATTTTCGGTTTCGACTTTACTACTGTAAACGACAGCCAATGGATGTCTCAAGTTCCCGATTGGTATTATTCGGCACTCATTGCCGACCGTAAAGACTTATTGTCTTCTGATGCTTTACGATCATTCTTTTTTATCGTATTAGCTGCCGGAGCATTGTTTGCTACCTTGAAAATTAAAGGCGATAAAACCAAACTTACAGTATATTGCTCTGTTGCTTTAGTATTATTGGTAATAATCGACCTATGGAATGTAGACAAACGTTACTTGAACAACGATAAGTTCCAAAGCAAATTGTCGTACAATTCGAACCAACCATTCCCACAAACTGCTGCGGACAAAGCTATTTTGCAAGATAAACATCCATCATATCGAGTATTGAATTTGGAGAATCCGTTTAACGAAACCAAAACATCGTACTATCATAAATCGATAGGAGGATATCATGCCGCAAAATTGAAGCGTTATCAGGAATTGATTGATTATCGTCTGCAAGGAGAAATCAACTCAATAATCAAATCTTTCGATACTCAAAACGTTGATAGCATAGTTGGTTCTTTTCAAAAGAATACAGCATTGAATATGCTGAATACCAAATATATTGTATTCCATCCCGAGCAAGCACCTTTACAAAATCCTTATGCTATGGGTAATGCTTGGTTTGTGAATAACTATACATTTGTAGACAATGCCGACAAAGAAATAGCTGCATTAAGTACCACAGATGTAAAAACAACTGCTATTGTAGTTAAAAAGTTCGAAGATAAACTATCGGGTTTCTCTATCACCCCCGATTCTACTGCAACGATTGAGTTGACCGAATACAAGCCTAATATGCTTAAGTACAAGTCGTCAGCCCAAAGCGAACAGTTAGCTGTTTTATCCGAAATATATTACGCTAACGGATGGGAAGCTTATATTGATGGGAAACCTGCGATACATTTTTGTGCCGACTGGACTTTACGTGCCATGCGTATTCCGGCAGGTCAACACGAGATAGTTTTCAAATTCGAACCTCACGAATACGATACTGTCCGTACTATAGCTTCGGCAAGTAGCGGACTCTTGGTATTACTTATCATTGGCGGTATAGGAGTTCTATTTTTTAGAAAAGTAAAGACAAAAGCCAAATGATAAAATTTTCTATTATTATATGTACTTATAATAGGGAAAAATACATCGAAGGAAGTTTGCAATCGGCATGTGAACAGATCTTTAATGTCGAGAATTTTGAAGTACTTATTGTCGATAATAATAGTCCCGATAAGACCGCTGAAATATGTAATAAATTCGGAGAGAAATATTCTGATCTAAATATCAGATATATTCTGGAAAGAAACCAGGGAATATCTTTTGCCCGTAATAGAGGCATTCAAGAAGCAGTAGGAGAGTACATCGTTTTTTTGGACGATGACGAAACCATACATCCGAATTATCTAAGCAGGTTAAATGAATATCTGAGTGAATATCCCCAAGCTAAACTTTGTGGAACACCGGTCTATCCTATATATGAGACAATTGTGCCACGCTGGTTGTCACATTTCACGTTGAGATTAATTACAGGTTATTTTTACAAAGGCAATAAAGTAAAAATATTGGGAGCTAAAGATTATCCCGGGACAGGTCATGCCATTATAAGGAAAGAGCTATTTGACCAATACGGAAACTTTAATACTGAACTGGGACGCAAAGGCTCTTCTCTCTTAGGAGCAGAAGATAAAGACATGTTTCTCCGGCTGATTAAAAACAATATAGATTGTTATTATTTCCCCGACATACCTATTTATCATCATATACCTGCTCAGAAGCTTACTGATGAGTTTTTTAATAAACTGACTTATTCTGTAGGGAAAAGTGAGCGGATACGTACCCTTTCTATTTCAAAAAAAGAATATAGAAAAAGATTGATTGATGAATGTATTAAATGGGCGGCATCTTTTATCTTATGCTTTGGTTACATCATTATTCTGTCTCCACAGAAAGGAATCAAGCTATTACAATTTAGGTGGAATGTGACCAAAGGTCTGTTAGGCAAATAATTTTGAAAATC
>JAVBJR010000049.1:0-21324 GCA_031546965.1 Dysgonomonas sp. | reverse complement strand
TCGAGTTGATTCTTTTCTGCTTCCAAAAGGCTTACGAGTCGCATATAATATATTGATTTAAAGATAAATATACGAAATACTTATGAGTAAACCAAACAAATCGCTAAAAACATCGCATTAATTATTTTATGATACTTATCTTTATCCCCCAATTAAAAAAGAGCTTGCCATTTTACTCGGCAAGCTCTTTTCATTTTTAGGATTTTGGATCTCAATCAATTGTAAGTTGGCAGCGATGAGAAGTTCTTGGAGTATCTCAACATTTGCTCTACATAACCTTCTTTGTAGGATATTTTCACATCGGTAATCTTACCGTCTTTGTCTGTTACAGCCTCAAAGGTAGGATTTACAAAACCTTTATACGGTTTCAAGTTAAGAGCCTTGTATCTTGTCAAAACTTCTGCCAACAGAGTTTGATCTACTTGTACGGCATAAGTTTCTACCAGGTTTTTAGCACCCTTAAAATCGCCTTCCGATTTCACCCGCTGTATCTCGGCTAATAACTGTCCGAACAGGTTACGAAGCTTAGCATAATCATTTACAACCACAAACGACTTGCCGTCGCGTTGTTTAAACTCTACTACATTATCGGCTTTACCTTTTTCGTATACCCATCTGGCAATCAACTGACGATTGCGCATGTGCGCTTCTTCGATGGTTTTACCCAGCTCGATACGTGTCAATTGAGTCAACAAACCGTTCATCATATAGCGGTAGTATTCTGCTTTGAAAGCATCGGCAGTAGGTATGATTCCCAACTCCACCAATTTAGGATCGGCTATGTAATATAGTCCGAACAGGTCGGCACGAGCTTCTTCGATAGTAGAACCATAGGCTTTTAATGCGTCAGGATCAACTCCGGGCATTAATTGACCCGATCCGTGACCGAGTATTTCATGCAAATCGGTGTGCAACACATCGGAAATAAAACCATATTTGTGAAGCAAGTCTAACTCAACGGGCGACCATACAAACTCGTCGCTGAATCCGCTATGTTCGGCAGCCTTGTCGTATGCTTCCATAATATTTTCGATAGTCACCGACTTCGACCCGTAATCTTTGCGTATCCAGTTCGAGTTTGGTAAATTGATACCAATTGGCGTAGACGGATAGCAATCGCCTCCCAATTGAGCAACTGTAATCACTTTGGCAGTTACCCCTTTTACCTTCTCTTTACGGAAACGCGGGTCAACGGGCGAATGGTCTTCGAACCATTGTGCATTGGTGCTGATAGTCTCGGTACGTTTTGTGGCTTCGGTATTTTTGAAGTTAACGGTCGACTCCCAACTGGCTTTCATGCCTAGAGGATCACCATAACTTTCGGTAAAGCCGTTTACAAAGTCAACACGCGATATTGAATCTTGTACCCAAGCGATAGCGTAATTATCGAATGTCTTTAAATCTCCCGTTGTATAGAACGAGATTAGTTTCTCTATTGCTGTTTTCTGTCCCTCATTTTCGGCTATGGCTTTTGCCTTTTCGAGCCATCCAACAATACGTTCGATAGCCGGAGAATATAATCCTCCCACTTTCCATACTTTTTCTACCAACTTGCCATCTTCTTTTACCAAACGACTATTCAAGCCATACATAATGGGGGTAGAATCGTTGGCAATCTTCATCTTGGCATAAAAAGATTCTACTTCCGATTGGCTTACACCTTCTCCATAATAGTTATTAGCAGATGTTTTGATTAGGTCTACGCCATCGGCTTGATTGACTTTCTTAGCCATTACATTAGGGTCGAACATTACCGGCTCTATCATGACAAAAAAATCGTCTACACTTTGGTTTGCCATTACAGGAACTTTGTCGGCAGGTAATTTCTTAACTTCTGCTTCAAAAAATTCTTTCGAAAATCCGGGTAAGAATTTCACTTCACCGTAATGGTGGTGAATACCGTTGGAGAACCAAACTCGTTTCAAATAAACTTCAAATTCTTGATAGTTCTTATCTGCCTTATCTCCTTTATAGTTTTCGTATATAGCCTCCAATGTACGGCGGATTGCCAAATTGTACTTTCCGTTCTGATCGTACAGTATATCCCGTCCTTCGGCTGCTGCCTGAGAAAGATAGTAAACCAACTCTTTTTGCTCAAGGTTCAAAGATTCAAATTCGGGCACTTTATAACGCAATATTTGCAGGTCTGCAAATGCGTCTACTTCATACGTAAAATCGTCATTTTGAGGGACTGCATCTTGAGGCTTATTGCCACTGCAACTTCCCAAAACAATCGACAGTCCTGTCATTGCCATCGCGATAGTTTTCTTCATTAGTTTTAATAATATATTTTTAGTATTTAATATTTTTGAGTTGAAATAACATTAGTTATTCGTCGCTGAGACGCAAGCATTGCGTCTCTACCTCGTAACTCGTAACTTGTAACTTGTATCTTGTAACTTGTAACTTGTAACTAATATACCTTGTAACTAAAAAATATAGAATCTGCCCTCTATTAAATCGGGCAGATTCTATATTCGATAAATTTACAAATACAAATAAGCTGTTACCCGCGTAAAACGAATAACGGAATATCAGATTGAAATAGCATCTTACGTGATACGCTTGGGCGGAACATACGTGTAAATAAATTCCTCTTAGCTGTTGTTAATGCTATAACGTCTATATTAGCTGCTTCAACAAACTCGGCTAAACTTGCAAGGCTGTCGGTGCTTGATATCAGTTTATAATCGATCTTGATATTGCTGTATTGCTTTTCGAAGTACGCTTGTATTCCTTCCAGTTTTATAAGAGTCCACTTATCCGTCTTGTCATCTTCAATATGGGTCAGATGTATATTAAGCCCCTCGTGATTACTGAAGAATTCCATCATGGCAGCAAAGGATACTAAATCGCGCTGGCTGAAATTGGTCAAGAACGAAATATTCTTCACTTGCCGAAAATCGGTAAAAGATGTTCTCTGTGGGATTGCCAATAGAGGTATTCCGGTCATCTCAATCACTTCCGCGGTCACACTACCTATGAGATCAGCACTTTTCTGATCTTTTCCTCGTGTTCCCATCACTATCAACGAGGGTTTATAGTCTTTGGCAAAGGCTACAATTTCTTCTTCGGGCAATCCTTCTTTCAACACATAAGAGTAATTGATAGGTGGATACTCGCCGCTTGCTATTTTTTCGTCAATAGTATTGCATAGTTTTTGGATATCTTTATTTACTCTTTCCAATATATTTTGAAACTCGGCTTCCTCTTTACCCTGATAGGCAAATGCTTCTGCCATAGGCAATGCAGTAGGATAGTAGGGATTAAAATATACGTGGATTATTTTTACTTTAGCCTTTATTTCTTTGGCTAAGTTAAAAGCTATTCGGCAAGCTTTTAATGAGTAATCGGAAAAATCGACCGGTACTAGAATGCGTTTACGTCCATCGTCTGTTCTGTAAGTTTCGGGTTCGCTGTAGCTAAACAAGTTACGACTCTCCACTACATTCAATGCCTTAGGTAAATCCGATTCTTTTATTCTAAGACGTATTCCTGTGGAAATATTGGAATCCGTATCTCCCAAATCTTCCATCAACACCGAGATATTTTCGCTCTCTAGCACCGATTTCAAAACCTGAGCCTTTTCATTTGTATGAATGGCAAGTGTTACTAATTTATCGCTCATAATGTAATTACTTTTTTTCTTTATCAATCAATTCTAAAGCCATATCCAGTATAGCGGTATCTTCGAGCAGTACGATCCCTCCATTGGGACCCGACTCTATGTGTACCCCACAACTTTCGCCGTCTTTATAACTGTGCCCGCCGAAATAATTCCATACGGTTTCTACAGTTAGGTTCAACTCTTCTGCCATCTTATGGATGCTTCCATCGGGCAAACTGTCTTTAATCTTACGAAGCTCATTGTATGCAATGGTTTTTGTCATGATGAAATATGTTAAGGTTCAGACTAAGATTGTTGCTTTAAAAATAAGCAATCATTTTAGAAAAACCAACCAAAACCCCACATAAAATTCATAAAGCTTATAATAAAGAGTGTAACAACTATCACTCCTATAGTTATGCAAACAATATTAGCCCGTAAAACCGAATAAGCGGGCTCTCTTATTTCTTCGGGAGTTTGCTTCAATAAACGAATGCGACCGTATTGAAAGAGATAATAGATAAGTGTACCCATCAAAATACCCAAAAACATACCTCCTACTACATCCGAAATAAAATGAACGCCCAAATATATACGAGAATAGGCGGTAACCGTAGCCCACGAAAATATAACAATCGTAAACCGCCTATACTTAAACATGAGAGACATAAAAGTGGCAATACCAAATCCATTGGCTGCATGTGCCGAAATAAATCCAAACCGTCCGCCTCTATAACTATTTACAATATGTACATAGGCTTTAAAATCGGGATGATAGGTTGGGCGCAACCGTTCGAATATAGGCTTGATAACCGATGCTGATAGTTGGTCGCACAACACTCCCAACAATACCAAGCAAATAACTATCCATATCGCCTGTTGCCATTTGGTTTTGTAGAAAAAAATACCCACACCCACTAATACTAAAAGAATCCATGTGGCTTTGCCGCTGTACATCCACATAAAACTGTCCCAAAAGGCATTGTGAAATTCGTTCAGCCAAAGGAACAATCCTCTTTCATAGGGCAGAATCTGCTCAACCATATTTTGGGGATTAGTTTCTATCATGTATTAGTTACGAGTTACGAGTTACAGGTTACAGGTAGAGACGCAATGCTTGCGTCTCAGTTACTAATTGCGAGTATAAGTTACTAGATTGTAGGTAGAGACGTAATGCTAACGTCTCTACCTTGTAACTCGTAACTTGTAACTCGTAACTAATTATATTATTTCCAGCCTATCTTTTTGAATCCAACCGACGCTTCCGTTGTCTATCTCCACTTCGTACCAGCTTCCATCTTCTTTTGTGATGGTCACTTTGGTACCTGCATGTAATATAAACAATTCTTTCGACGTAGTGTTCGGTGAACTTACAACAGGAGCCGAGCCTGCCATAACAATGGCTGTATTTCTATTTTCGACACTTTGCTTCTGTGTATACGCAAATATATTGGTAAACAAAAGGAATACAAATAGTATAGTGCCTGCATAAAATCCGGTTTTCTTTAAACTTAACTTTGCACTAAAGAAGTACAAAAATAAACTTCCTATAAACAGTACAAAAAGTAGAATAGACAACTTAGCCCAATCGTCAGACGGAAGAAGGTCTCTCGCTCCTATGAACCACATTTTCAAGAAAAAATTATCAGCGGTCAATATTTTATCTTCAACTTTGGTTCGCGCATATTCTATATTATGCTTGATATCTCTGTCTCCGGGATTATAAAGTTGAGCACGCTCATAGTTAAGCAAAGCTAAAGGAATTTCATTTACTCTGAAATATGCATTGCCTAAATTGTAATATAAATCAGCCGAAACCTTACTTTGTTCTTTTTGAACCTTGATTTCGCCCTCAAGAAGAGCTATTGCGTCTCTAAAATCACCCTCTTGATATGCCTTTTGAGCTTTTTGGGCTACACTTTGGGCACTTACGCCAAATGTAGAAATTATTATAAAAATTGATACGAGTAACTGCTTCATAACCATCTTACTTTTTGATTCTTGAATTCTCCATTTCGCCAATTGCATCTACTGCATCTTTGTACAAATCGTCCATTGCAGTATCCGATTCGGCAGGTGCATAACGGGCAAATTCGCAAGTATCCAAAATCGAGATAAATTTAGTTATCAATTCTTGCGAAGCTCCAAATTTAATGAGTTCCTGCTCTATATTATCCCTGCTCAAATTGGCTACAGGAATCACCAGCTTATCGCTCAAATACCCCCATACAGCACGCAACACCTCTTCGTAGAATGGTTCTTTCTTATGAAGTTGCAGGTATTTGCCTGCCAATTTGAGACGTTTAACTGCCACTTTATTAGCATGTTTTGTTTTCATCCGTGCAATATCTGCATTCTCTTTAATTTGCTTGCGGTACAAAATAAAGACAGCAACAAACCCTGCAAACGGTATGATATACCAAAGCCAATATACCCACGATCCGAATAGAAACTTATCTACAGAATCCAACGAGGGTTCGCCGGTTTTAATATGCCTGATATCTTGCTCTACTTGAACATCTGTTTGCGTAAAACTTGTAGCAGCATTAGTTCCTGCATGAGGATCTTTCGCCACATTGAGCGTATACTCGGGAGTAGATATAGTTTTATACGACCTTGTTTTTATGTCAAAATACGAAAGTTCTAAAGGAGGTATCTTAAATGTACCTTGGTAACGGGGAATAAACAGATATTCAATTGTTTTAGTTCCGCTCAAACCATTATCCGTATAATTGAGGTCATTGGTGATTTTAGGATCGTATGACTCAAAATCCTTAGGCAATACTATTTCGGGAGTTTTAATCAACTTCATATTTCCGGTACCCGATATCACGAGCTTGATAGTTACCTCATCATTTGCTTTTATATCGGTAGCCGAAATAGAGGGTGTCATAGAGAATGTACCTACTCCATTCGAAAAATTAGCCGGTTTGTCATCAGGCAACGGACTCACATCAATGGTAAGCGGGCTGGTGGTCATTGTTCTCTTCACATCAGTCATTACATACTGAGGTCCGAAAAATGTCTGAACCGCTTTTCCGGATCTCACACTGAAAACCATCTCTATCTTACCCGAAGGTATGGTCATCTTACCCGAACGTTGCGGAAAAAGAAGTGTCCTTCGTAAATCTACTGCATGATAATTGCGTCCGTTATAATGCTCAAAAGTCATTTGACGTGTGGAGGACAAAGGTTGCTCTTCGACCATGAATCCTTCAAATTCGGGAAATTCAATTTTACCGATATCCCTAACCTCGAGGGTGGTATAGAAACGAAAAGTCACCACAAAAGATTCTTGCTCCGAAACTTTCGATTTAGACACTATTGCCCGAATAAAGGCATCAGATGAGTTTATATTCTGTGCACTGGAAGTTGCACTAGAACTTTGATCGCCACCACCGCCACCGCCCGATTGTTGTTGGGCTTGTGCATTTTTATCGGGAGGTAATACCTTAATCTGCAAAGAGTTTGAAGTATAACTTTTTCCATTAACCGTTATAGTAGCTGCTGGAATAGTGTATGCGCCTTCCGAATTGGCTACCAAGGTATAGATGTAAGATTCCGACGAATCGGAGGTCACATTGCCGTTTATAACCTGCATGCTGGAACTCGACGAGATAGCCGGTCCGAATAAAATATCAAATCCCGAAATCGAAGACGGTGCGTTTATATTATCGCCCTCTCCGCCTCGTAGTGTATAAATCAACCTGAACTGAGCTCCCTTAACTACTGCTGCAGGAGCATTGGCTGTAAACTTTACTTGTGCATTTAATCCCAAACTAAGGAATAAAAGTATCCATAATAACAAATGTCTTTGCATCTTTTGCCTGTACATTTTCATATTTTCTTAACTAATTCCTGCTTTATTTATTTAGACCTCTACTTTTACCAGTCTTTGCCTTGCTTTCTGTTATCCTCATTTTGTTGCTTTTTCTCGGCAGTTTTCATTTGTTGAACGCGTGCTTGCGTTTCTTTTTCGTCCTGCTCTATTGCTTTCAACAATTGCTGAATATTTTCTTGCGACATTTGATTTTGTTGATCCTGCTTTTGATCCTTTTTATCTTGATTTTGCTGATCCTTGTTTTGGTCTTTTTTGTCCTGATCCTTATTTTGATCTTTGTTCTGATCCTTATTCTGGTCTTTATTTTGATCCTTCTTATCCTTGTCTTTATCCTTATCCTTGTCCTTATCTTGCTGATCTTTAAGCATTTTTTGAACCGTAGCCAAATTGTAACGGGTTTCGTCGTCATTTGGGTTCAATCGTAAGGCTTTCTTATAGGCGTCCATCGATTCTTTTAAAGCTTTTTTTCTCAAAAACGAATTCCCTATATTGTGCCATGCCGTACTCATCTTTAGCGGATCAGTATTTTCGGTAGCCAAATATTGTTGGTAGGTCTTCAAGGCTTCGTCCATATTGCCTTGTTTATAATATGTATTTGCCAAATTATAGATGGCTTCTTTAGACGATGTATTTTTGGTAAGGGCAGACTTATAGCTGGCTTCGGCAGCATTATATAGTTGCTCTTTATACGATGCGTTTCCTTTATTGATGTCTTTTCGTACTTCACGTTGTGCAAAAAGCCCAAAAGAAACTGCTAACATTAATATAGTAAGAGTTATTTGCTTCATAGTTTTACACTAGTTACAGCCCCACCCCAACCTCCCCCGAGGGGAGGAGCCAAAAACTCCCTCCCCTCGGGGGAGGTTGGGTGGGGCTTTCTTTTATCTGAATAATCTTATATTTCTGAATATTTTATTTTTCTTATCGAATATACATATCTCTACCACCAGCAAAATCAACATGCACCAAGCAAAGAACTGAAATTTTTCGTCGTATGCCGAATAAGCACTTCCTTCCACATTCTTATTCTGCAATTTGTCTAATTCGCCCTGTAAACTTTTCAGAGCATTATTCGAATTATCTGCCCTTACATACATTCCTTTTCCGGCTTGAGCTATATCCTTACACATTTTTTCGTTCAGCATGGTTTTTACCTCATTGCCTTCATTGTCTTTTTTGGTTTCGTTGCTGGTTGCCGATACAGGCACCGGAGCACCCTCCGGAGTTCCTATTCCCACCACATTAATCTGTATACCTGCCGATGCGGCTTGCTCTGCCAATTGTGTACCATTGTCCTCGTGATCTTCGCCATCGGTAATAAGAATTATCGATTTATCAACATCCTTATCGTTCGTAAAGCTGTTCATCGAAATATTGATGGCACTGCCAATTACCGTCCCTTGTACAGGAACTAAGGAAGGATCTATATTTTCGAGAAATATTTTAGCCGATTGAATGTCGGTAGTCATCGGCAATTGTACATAAGCCTCTCCGGCAAATACTACAATGGCCACCTTATCGTTGGTTCTCTCGTCTATAATTCGGGTAAGTAATTGTTTTGCCTTCGATAATCTGTCGGGGCTAACGTCTCGTGCCAACATAGAGTTAGATACGTCGATGGCTATCACCATCTCGATTCCTTTTTTCTCTACCTTTTCTATTTTGGTACCAAATTGGGGACGGGCTACTACAACTATGCCCAAGACAATTACAGTAAAAATAAGCCAAAATTTCAAATACGAACGTTTTAAAGAAAGCTCGGGCATTAAGCGTTTTATAAGCTTCAAATCGCCTAGTTTCTTCACAGATTTTAGTTTCTGCATATTTAACAGGATAAATCCTGCTACCAAAACAGGCAGTATAAACAGCAGATACAAATATTCGGGGTTTGCAAATCGAAACATATCTAAATTTTAATATTCGGTAAGGTCTCAGACCTCTTTGTTACTTAATCGTGTACAACAAACTCCTACTTTTATGGGATGCTGCGAAATATTGTTCGGCGCAGCACAAGTTCCCCCAACAGTAAGGCAATAGCCATCAAGGCATAAGGCAGATACAGCTCGTTCTTACGGGTCACTTTATTTACTCTGATAAGGTATTTCTCCATCTCATCAATCTGCGTATAGATATTTTTGAGGCTTGTATTATCTACTGCCCTAAAGTATTCGGCACCCGTTATGGTAGCTATTTCTTTTAATGTTTTTTCGTCTATATCTACAGGTACATTTTGAATACGCTCTCCAAAAGGAGTCATAACCGGAGCAGGAGCTGTACCCTGTGTGCCTACGCCAATGGTGTAAACACGTATACCATAGCTTTTTGCCAGTTCGGCAGCAGTTACAGGAGCAATCTGCCCTCGGTTGTTCGACCCATCGGTCAACAAAATAACCACTTTCGATTGCGATTTACTATCCTTAAGCCTGTTTACTGCATTTGCAAGACCCAAACCAATTGCCGTACCGTCTTCAATCATCCCCGATTTTATCTCGTGCAACAGATTGAGAAGTACTCCATGATCGCTAGTCAGAGGAGCTTGCGTAAAGCTTTCGCCCGAAAAAATCACCAATCCAATCTTATCCTGTTCTCTGTCGGATATAAACTCGGATGCAACTTTTTTGGCAGCCTCCATCCGGTTGGGTTTTAAGTCTTGCGCCAACATCGACCCCGAAACATCAATAGCCATTACAATATCGATACCTTCGGATTCGGATGTTTCCCACGAGTTACTGGCTTGAGGACGTGCGATAACAATTACAATCAAAGCAATCACTATCAACCTAATAGCAAAGGGCAAGTGCCTCAAACGTACTCGCCACGAAGGTTGAATACGCCTAAAAGCGGCGGTAGACGACATTTTTATAGTCGCTTGGGCTTTCCTCAATTTAAAGATATACCAGCCAATAAGCGGGATCAATAATAAAAGCAAAAATAAATATCGAGGGTTTGCAAATTCCATTTTTTTGGACTTATTTTTTAGCTATTAGCATTTGTTGTTCTATCTTGATTACCATCACTTTCGCCTGTATTTTTCCAATCTATAGAATCATCCCTATGAGACTCGTCACGCTCATTTGGCTGATTCGGATTCGTAGGTTGCTCTACAGGTTCTTCTTTTTTAGTTTGATTGACAAATAAATAGGCATTTACCAAACTCAAGTCATTTTCGTTCGCAAATGGTTTGTACTTGGCAAACTTCACTAAATCGGACAATTTCAATATTTGCTGCAAACTTTCGGTCGAAGATTCGACAATCATAAAATTATTTACAACATTCAAAATCTCATCTGATGTCATCTCAAAAGCATTAACACCAAAACGATCTTCTATATATTTACGCAAAATATCGGTAATTTCGGTAAAGTATTCTTTTTCTTTGCCTTGTTGCCACAGTTTTTCGACTTTCACATGATCCAACGCATGAAGAGCAATTACATGCGGAGGTTCAATAACCACCGGTCTGAAATAATACCCTTTTTTCTTCTTTTGGATATACATATATGTACCAACTCCTAATGCAGCCAAAACAAGCAAGATAAGTAAGACTAAACCAATATAAAGCAGATAATCTTGCCATACGAAAGGTGGTACCTGAATGGCTTTGATATCGTAAACACCCAGTTTGTCGAATTCGACAGAATCGGTTTTCTGTGTCTTTAGTTGTTCCAAGTAACTCAATGTAGCTTCCGACAGGCTGGGTGAGACTACCTTCAGCCCAAAATCGTTTGACTGTATGGTATCTAATCCGTCTATTACAGGTATATAGGGTATGTGGTACAATGCCGAGTCGAACGAAGTAATTATATACTTTTGGGTTATAGTCATCACATCGTGGGCATACACGGTATCTGCCTTAGGCATAGCAAGTACCTCTATTCCACTCACTAAACTATCTGCATAGGCAGGAAACACCAATTGCCGACCTTTGGGGGCAATAACTTCGAGGCTGATGGTGGCTCGTTGTCCTATCGCTATTTCAAAAGGCTGTATAGTGGCTTTAGCTGTCGACCGTTGGGCAAAAGCAGCAAACTGTATAGAAATACAACTTAATAGAATAGTTAGTATTAATATTTTTTTCCTTAACATATAAGTAGTTACAAGTTATAAGTTACGAGTTACAAGTCTATTTTATCTACAGGGCAAGACATGTATTACCTCATATAATTTCGTTTTTGAAATAAAGCCAAAAGACCTTTCACATAATCTTGATCGGTACTCATCGAAACACTGTCAACCCGGCTTTTGGTAAACGATTGTTGTACTTCAAACAACAATTTCTGATAATGCCTGTTATAAAGTTCCCGTACTTTTTTAGACGATGTATCTATCCATGCTTCTTCTTGAGTTTCGGAATCCACCATTTTCATCAAACCAACCGACGGTAAATTTACTTCCAACTTGTCGTATATTTGCAAGGCTACTAAATCGTGCTTGCGATTGGCTATCGTCAACGCATTTTGGTAGTCGTACACGTCCAAAAAGTCGGAAATAAGAAAGGCTGTACATCTCTTTTTTATGGCATTTGTCAGAAACTTCAATGCCATGGTAAGATCGGTTTGTGTACGAGTGGGCTGAAAATCGAGAAGTTCGCGAATGATATACAAAATATGTTTCTTGCCTTTTTTAGGAGGTATAAACTTTTCGATCGTGTTGGTAAAGAATATTACTCCTATCTTATCGTTATTCTGAATAGCCGAAAAAGACAAAGTAGCCGCTATTTCGGTCACAATGTCTCGTTTAGTTGCATTTTGAGTTCCAAAGTCGAGACTTCCCGAAACATCAATAAGCAACATAACCGTCATTTCGCGCTCTTCTTCAAAAATCTTGATAAAGGGCTTATTATACCGTGCCGTCACATTCCAATCGATATCACGAATATCGTCTCCGTAATTGTATTCTCTTACCTCCGAGAATGCCATCCCCCTACCTTTGAATGCAGAGTGATACTGCCCAGCAAAAATGTTGCGAGACAATCCACGGGTTTTGATTTCTATATGACGTACTTTCTTTAGTAATTCACTTGTTTCCATAACATTTTTGGAATATGCCAATAGTTTAATGTGCGAATATGCCAATAAATTGAACTAAAATATATTGGCATATTGTAATTATTGCCAGATTGGCACATTTATTTACGGAACTTCTATCTTATTCAAAATTTCGCTGATAATTTCGTCCGAAGTAGTATTACTTGCCTCAGCCTCATAAGTAAGACCAATACGGTGACGCAATACATCGTGAGCTACAGCTCTTACATCTTCGGGAATTACATATCCTCGGCGTTTGATAAAGGCATAAGCTCTCGAAGCCAAAGCTAAACTGATTGATGCACGAGGCGATGCTCCAAAGGCAATCATATTTTTCAACGATCCCAAACCATTATCGGCAGGAAAACGTGTCGCAAATACAATATCAACAATGTATTTTTCGATTTTCTCATCCAAATACACATCTTTCACCACTTTACGGGCTTCGATAATTTCGTCTGCCTTAAGTACGGGTTTAATTTCTTCGTAACCCTCGTTTATATTTTGACGAAGAATTAATTTTTCTTCTTCTTTCTTCGGATAATTAATCACCACTTTCAACATAAAACGATCCACTTGAGCTTCGGGCAACGGATAAGTACCTTCTTGCTCTATGGGGTTTTGTGTAGCCATTACCAAGAATGGTTTGGGCAACTTCAATGTGGTTTCGCCAATAGTTACCTGACGCTCTTGCATTGCCTCAAGTAAAGCACTTTGTACTTTAGCAGGAGCACGGTTAATCTCATCCGCAAGAACGAAATTTGCAAATACAGGTCCTTTTTTAATCAGGAATTCTTCGTTCTTTTGGCTATATATCATTGTACCGACAACGTCGGCAGGCAGCAAGTCGGGCGTAAACTGTATACGGTGATAATCAGCCTCAATAAGCGAAGCCAACGTTTTTATAGCCAGCGTTTTTGCCAACCCGGGTACACCTTCCAATAAAATATGTCCGTCAGATAGTAATCCGATCAACAGCGATTCGACCAAATGCTTTTGACCAACAATCACTTTGTCCATACCCATCATTATCATATTAACGAACGCACTCTTACTCTCTATACGTTCATTTAATTCGCGAATATCAACTTGAGCCATAAATAGAAATATTATATTGTTTATTTTTGATTTTCGTTAAAAGCGTGACAAATTTATAAACGTTAAATTTGAGAATGAACATTTTGTCGTTAAAAAAGATTAAGCTATCTGCTACAATTTCTAAATCCTTCTTAAAGTTTATAAATCATCTGTAAATGCACCCTTTCGAGCCTCCATCGGTTATATAATCAACTATCTGAAAGCCGATTTAGGAAAGCGAATATATCCCTCCGATAGATTCTAAGACGATAAACCTCCACTTTTTGTCGATTGAGCGTAAAATTACTCAATAAATCCAATTATTGGTATATAATAATTCCAGTTTTAATTTTCTTAGGAGTTTTTGTAACAAAACAAAAAATATCTTCTACATAATTTTGTATATTTGTGTCGCTTTGGGTGCACACCCTGTATATAAAAACTAAAACGATAGAAACTAAATATTTTTAATTACAAACAGTTATGATAACAATTGACAAATTCAACTTTGCCGGTAAAAAGGCTTTTGTGAGGGTTGACTTTAATGTGCCTCTTGATGCTAATTTCAACATTACAGATGACACTCGTATTCGTGCGGCTCTACCTACTTTGAAAAAAATTATTGCAGATGGAGGCAGCCCCATTATTGCATCTCACTTGGGTCGTCCCGAAGGAGTTGAAGACAAGTATTCATTAAAACACATTCTTGGACACGTATCTAAACTTTTAGGAGTAGATGTTCAATTTGCTAACGACTGTGCAGGCGAAGAAGCTGCTATGAAAGCTGCTGCTTTGCAACCCGGAGAAGTTCTTTTGTTAGAAAATCTTCGTTTTTATGCCGAAGAAGAAGGCAAACCAAGAGGTTTAGCTGACGATGCGTCTGACGACGAAAAGGCTGCTGCTAAAAAAGCAATCAAAGAAAAACAAAAAGATTTTACCAAAACATTGGCTTCTTATGCCGATGCTTATGTAAACGACGCATTTGGTACTGCTCACCGTGCTCATGCCTCTACAGCATTAATTGCCGACTACTTCGACGCAGAACACAAGTTGTTTGGCTATTTGATGCAAAAAGAAATAGACGCAGTAGATAAGATCATGCTAGATCCTGCTCGCCCATTTACAGCAATCATCGGAGGATCTAAAGTTTCTTCTAAAATTGATATTATCGAAAACCTGCTTTCGAAAGTAAACAACCTCATCATAGGTGGTGGTATGGCATTTACTTTTGAAAAAGCTAAAGGCGGAAAAATTGGCAACTCTCTGTGTGAGGACGACAAACTAGAGTTGGCTAAAGAAATTATGGCAAAAGCCAAAGCCAACAATGTAAACATTATACTTTCGAGCGACGCTAAGCTAGGTGATAAATTCAGCAACGATGCTAACACGCAAGTTACAGAAGCCAATGCGATCCCCGACGGATGGTCGGGTTTTGATATCGGACCTAAAGGTGAAGCCGAATTTTCGGAAGTGATCAAAAACTCTAAAACTATTCTTTGGAATGGTCCTGTAGGAGTTTTCGAATTCGATAACTTTGCTCACGGATCCGAAGTTGTTGCCAAAGCTATTGCCGAAGCCTCTAAACACGGTGCTTTTTCTCTAGTTGGAGGTGGTGACTCTGTTGCATGTGTAAACAAATTTGGTCTTGCCGATCAGGTTTCTTATGTATCAACAGGTGGTGGTGCTTTACTTGAGTTTATCGAAGGTAAAGTTCTTCCGGGAATCAAAGCAATCAGAGGGTTTTAAAGAATAAAGTATATAAGACTTAAGACAGAATGTCTAAAGACGAGATATAGGACGCAGACTGCGCACCTCACCCCAACCCTCTCAAAAAAAAACAGAGAGGGTTTTTTTAACTTTTCACGACTTTAGAGTAGCTCAGGTAGATTTTCTATCTCATTTTTCGGTATTCTGACATCATTTTTTAGACACTCTCATTTGCAAAAAAAAACGAACACAAAACTGATTTATTATTCATTCAAGGAGTTTTAATATTATGGAAGGAACAATTAACCCATTATCAATCAAACATATAAAAGATATCATCGAAACAGCTCAAGCATTTATAGGGCGCAGTACAATAGCTTTGGAACGAGAATATCCGCGATCGAGACGCAAACATCCCGACTCAAGTTCGTATTTTATCAATTTCAAAGAATTTTCTATCATTTGGTATCGTAATATTTTTGATGTTTGTGATATGAGTCTCGTTCAGTTTAAACATGCAATAGATATTGATAATTGTTGCAACTTTTGCAACGATACAATGATGATTTTAAAACCCAACTTATGGCTGGATGAAGATACAATCATTCAATGTTATACAGAGGCTTCGGGACAGAATAATTTTCTCGTTGGCTGGAAATATCCTGTCATGCTTCGATAAAAACAGCAAAAAGGTGCTTGCTGCTATTTTTGCAGAGGTAATATTTCGATCCAATAATCGTCAGGATCATTTATAAAGTACAATCCCATTTTGAGGTTTTCGAAACATACACAATTCATTTCTTTGTGGAATTTGCGAACTTCATCATAATCGCCTGCTACCCTAAAGCACAGGTGGCTCTCGTTTTCGCCCAATTCGTAAGCATCGGGATGATCTCTCAACCAAGTCAGTTCGAGCGAAAAAGGACTTACTCCGTCCGATAAATAGACCAATATAAACGACCCGTCGGGTGCTTCTTTCCGTTTAAGCTCCGATAAGCCTAAAGCCTTTTTATAGAATTCTAAACTGCGCTCCAAATTGGTGACATTGATATTGAAGTGGTCAAAGCGGCTTACTATTTGCATATTATATCCTCCTTTTTTTTATTGTTATTATAATTGAGACGCAAAGCATTGCGTCTCTACCTGTGTATACCCTGTTTACTTGTTTACTTGTTTACTCGTTTACTCGTTTACTTGTTTACTTGTTTACTTGTTTACTCGTTTACTTGCTCTCTCGTAACTTGTAACTCGTAACTAATAAATTGGGTACAAATACTTTGGTGTGGTATTTCTCGGCAATAGGTTCTATGGCAGCAGCTTTATCGTATGCAACATCAAAGTGCATCGGAATAAACAAGCCCGTAGGAATCTTTTCCAAAAACTGATCTGCCCCCTTCATATAATCCTTTCCTAAACGCGGATCGACCGGAAACATCGCAATATCAAGACGTGGCGTAGATGCAGCTACCTGATTTAGTTCCCGCAAATAAAAGTCTTCTGCCTCCTTTATCTCTTCGGGAGTAGACTCTTCGTTCCAGTGCCAGTTATTTAGATCACCTGCATGAAATATCACCTTGCCATCAGCTTGTATTTTGAATGAAATACCTAGATCGGTAGATCCAAAAGCATCTATTTGCACCATTTCGTCTTTATATTGTTCACCTTTATCGATGAAAGTCACACCCGTAAAATCTAGTTTCGAAGACAATTCTATATCCTTAGAAAATATATAAGTTATATCATGACGTTGTTCTCTCCATTTTAAAATATCAGGATTAAAATGATCCGCATGTCCGTGCGAAACCAAAACATATAATTTTTGCGGACGGTGCAATAACCTATCCGCCACTACCCCACTGCCCTTGTCTACGGAATCTTGATAATAGTCTATTATCATCGTAAAATTGGCGGCTTCAATAGCAAATCCACTATGATAAATGTAAGTCAACCTCATTTTTTAATTTATTATTTATCAGCATTTATAATAAACACAATCGGCACATAAACTAGTCTCTAAACTGGTCGGAGGTAGTAAAGCATACACCCATTTCTCTTGCCTTATCGTACATGCGTATAGCCCTTTCGTTGTCGGGGTCGATCCACGAGCTGCAATCGGTCAATACAATTACCTTATCTGCAAAATACGGAGCAGCCTCCAACATATCGTTCAACGAATTGGCAACACAATAGTCAGCAGCTTCGCCCATTATAATAATATTGTCAAACTCACCAAGCTTAGATAACAACTTTTTATTTAGTTTTATTTCGTCACTATCTGCATATTCCACTATAGCCTTAAAAATACTGTAATGCTCGGTAGCCTGGTGCGTCCCTTTATAAAACAGATCGTAATTGACCCCCTCGTTGATGCTCCACGAATAGAGGGCTTTTATCAAAACTTCGTTAATAGACCAACCTTTGCTGCCTTGTATGCAATGGGTTGCCCATATGGTACAAACTTCGCCTTTTTGCTCCAATTCTCTCAAGTAGCCCAACGCTAAATCTTTGTTATACTGAGGCACCCACTTGCCCGATTGCACATCGTCGGCAGATATCACCGTAAAAAATGCAGGAGGATAACCCTCTCTATCCTGCCAATAATGTTGGTTTGCAATATGTATCGGTTGATGAGAATCTAAAGTGAGCGCAACATAATCGATACTCGAACCATATTCTTCTATAAAAGTAGCCATGCGCCTCACATCGGCATCGGCACCATTTACAAATAAAGCTCCTGTTGGTTGCGTAAAATCGTTTTGAATATCAATACCCAATACAGCCGTTTTTCCTCTCATAGTAGTAGTTATTAAATAGAAACCCTCGAAATACAATAATAAAGATACAAAATAAATCGAATTATATGCCTCAAAATTGTACCGATTGCCGAGCTACAATATTACACAGTTGGCTAATATCGTTCATACTCAATTTAAAATCAGCATATTCGGGAGACGGATTTAATGAATGACAGGTTATTTCGCAACACTCCACATTTTGTTCGATAATCTGCTTACACACAATAGTATTACCTAATATAACAATCCAAAACGGATATTCTTCGTTGTGCAATTTGTCACGCCAATAATCTTTAGGCAACTCGCGAGCCAAAACAATATCTTTATCACAAATACTGCGTTTCGACCCGTCGTCCATGCTGTCTCCCTTTATTTCGAAAGCATAATAACGCCCCAAACCTATTTTGTCGACAATAAACTCAACCTCTTCGAGATCGTTCACAAATTCGGCATCCCGATACTCATCAATATATTTGGCATATGCCTTTACGGGAATCAATGGTACGCGCATACGAAAACGTCCGTTGGGCATCTCATAATACTTAACCCCCGAACTATTTACAAAGTAAGGCTCTTGCTCTGTGTCTAGAGCCAGCCTAAGATTCACATCCTTTTCGTTCTTAC
The DNA here is from genome assembly GCA_031546965.1 of Dysgonomonas sp. GTDB lineage: Bacteria > Bacteroidota > Bacteroidia > Bacteroidales > Dysgonomonadaceae > Dysgonomonas_A. Next base: position 2,646 of record JAVBJR010000049.1, on the reverse strand, counting down.
GATACATTTCGCCTCGTCCGGTCAACAACCAGTCGGGGTCTACATTCGGTTCGGCGTTTATTATTTTATCTATGAGCCCAAATTTAGGTTCTGTAGATCCCTTAATACAATCATTTAAAGTGGTTTGAGCGATGCCCGCAAACTCTGCATAAGCCCTTACAGACTTATTACTTTGCTCTACAATCATCTTAATACGCTCATTTATTGAATTATCCATATCCTACAATTTAGAATTATTCCAAATATTCGATTTGTCGAATATTTATTGTCCGATAATTTGCACATATTCGACATATCGCTTATATTTGCATTATCAATTCGGAATAACAATATACAAAGATATGAATATATACAATAAAAGCCTAATAATTAGCGAATATTATGAATAGCAGAAATAAACAACGGATTTAATTAACGAAAAACCGAACAACACCTAATTCAATTCTTTTTATCAATAAGAGAAGAATACAAGTAAGACTTAACGAAAATTTAATCTTTAGAATATGACAACCGACGAATTATTATGGAATGCAGCATTTGAACAGGAAGACAAAGACTCTCACAACCCGTATAACTACAACGAAGAATGGGCAATGGAACGCTATCACGAAGACAAAGAGTTATTTGAGAGATTTGGCGATTTTTTCAGGACAGCCGTTTAAGCAGACTCTCCTCTTACACAAACAAAACTTTACAACCAGTACAACAACGTTAAAAAAAATAAAAAAACATGGAAACTAAATCGACTACAAAAAGACATTACAAGACTTTCGATCACTCAGAAGCAATAAAACAAGCTCAAAGACTAATAGATCGCACCAAGAAAAAACAACAAAATTTACGATCAATAAGAATTGATGCTGATACTATCGTACAGATAAAAACCGACAGACCGAATTTTGAGCGGATTATCGAACGAGTAAAACACAAAACAAGATCCATAAATATTGTTGAGCAAGTCGAATACGGACAATATGCTTAACACCCCTTTCAGAGAAACAAACGAACTACAGTACTCTATCAACCATTTACACGAATTTCTAATAAATTAAAAACCGACACAGCAATGAGACTAGGAAATAGTGGTGCAAACAACAAAGGCAAGAAATACATAAAAATCAAACCGGGAGATGTAGCAACTCCCGAAAACCAACTGAAAGCCGATACTTTTAAAGAATGGTTCGGATCGTTTTATACTCGCCTTCAAACCGAGCTAATCAATAAAGACACCTATGACGAGGATGTTTTGAACGATACTTTCTTACGAATATACGACAAAATACTCTTTGGCGGATTAGACATAGCCGATTATAAGGCTTACTTTCACAGGGCATTTTTTACCAATTTTATGCAGATCAACATCCAAACATCGCAGAGCATTACAACACCTCTCGATAATCAAGACAAGATAGATGATTCGGAAAGCGACGAAGAATTAATCAGAACCAAATGGGAACTGGAGAATGATATATTCGACTTTGTATATTCTAAATACCCAATCCACGAATTTGAACTATTCAAAATGTATGTACGCCTCAAACCGGCAATTAATTATGCCGACTTATCGGGCATGACATCCTTATCCCAAAGTCGGATAAGTGAAATACTCTCAAAAATTCGTCGGGATATTTGCAAGCAGGATAAATTTGTTCAAAGGAGAAAATCGACTTTGAGAAAAACCGAATGCTGAGAAAAATATATAACAAAACAACAGCGACAGGTTTGAATCTGTTGCTGTTGTTATTTGAAAGTTACATCGGCACTATTTCTCTTAATATCAGAGATCTGTATCTAACGATATAAAATCTGTCGACCGACTAAAACAATCCGTCAGAAGTTTTAGAGGTCTTAGAAACTTCTTTTACTAAGGTATATTTTAGGGATGAACCATCAGCAGGTGGATTTTCGACTTTTACCTTTTTCACCTCTAATACATACTCGTACCCTTCTTCATAATTAAATCCTTCTATTTGGTCATAAAAAAATGTCCAATTAGTATCTGCACCCATCTTTACATACAAACACTTCTGAGGAGCTACTCCTACACAATCACCTCGCTGTGAAGCTACAACCATTTTCACTGCATTATCGTTTGTTGAACACGATATCAATAACAAGGGCAATAAAAATAATAAACCAATAAGTTTTTTCATATCTGATTTTTTATAAAAAATTTATTTTAGAACGATGAATTAGTCAAAATATACATCCTTTCAAAGGTAAAATATTAAAGGCTACGATACATTAATATTAGCAGAATTACCTCACCCTACCCCCTTTTTGCCATGTCCTTTTATAATACTCTTCATTGAGGTTACTCACCATAACCCCCTTAGATGTAGAGGCATGCACAAAATAACCGTCTTTAAGAAAGATTCCTACATGATCTATTTTCTTTGATTTGGGAGCGGTTCTGAAAAACACCAAATCACCGGGTCGTAAATCTCCCTTTCCCACTTTGCTGACATTCTTTTGCGCTTGATCGTCGGACGACCTCTCTAGTTCTTTGCTGTATACTCTTTGGTAGACCTGCGATACAAACCCCGAACAATCCGATCCGGCTTTGGTATTTCCTCCATATCGATAAGGTACACCCAACCACAACGAAGCTTCGGCATATAAAGGTATATTGGGATCGTTGTTCTG
>JAVBJR010000428.1:0-4593 GCA_031546965.1 Dysgonomonas sp. | reverse complement strand
ACACACAAACCACACCCACACAAACCAATCGGTCCAATCAGTGTTTATTCCAAAAAGCACGTTCTAAAGAAGGCGGTCCTTTTTTTATCAACTAAATTGGAGACCGGCTGTATATAGGATATGATATGAATGTGAACTTTGGGTAATCGCCAATAAAAATTTAGTACTATACATAAAACTTAAAAGTTGAAGAGAAGAACGAAGTTATTACACATAAATAAGTAAATCATAACATGCAATGCAGAAGAGAAGTCAGTTGGGCACCGTTCGCGAACTTAAATACAATTGTAGATGTACATGGTCCTGGTTTAATGTGGAGACAAAGTATTTCGATCCTGCACGTTTTGCAAGCTGTCCACCCAAGGCCCTGGTGGCAGCAGATTACATTCAAACAGACATCATTCCAATTAAAATAATATTTCTATGAAGTATTTCAGAAATGATAATAACGCTGATTTCAATATCTCGTTTCCCGAGAGGACTACTGATAACAGGTTAACACTGAGTAAATACTTTTTTAATTTTAACCAAGTCTAGGACTTTTGTATACATGTATATCGCATCATTGGTCATCTGATAGTTCCACCAGCAAATTAAACTAACCTGACCTAAACTAACTTAAACAAATCGAAACTAGCGAAAAATTACTCATCCTTGTAATGCACTAATTAAAGATATGTGATGCACTAATTGAAGATACTGTATGTGTGTCGCATGAAAACCGTTTTGCGTGGCGTGAATTGGCGCTTCATGATGCACAACCAGTGAGTTGAAATATTTTAACTTTGCCGCAAAAGTTCGTGCGTCAATAAATAGTTTGAAGACTCTAAATGCAGTAGGAAGTTGAATTGTACTCAATTCAATGTTGATTACGCAATTTACAGGCGAGATGCGCGAGTAGTTCACTAGCAAAAATTTAAACGGGGGTAGCTTCATGGGTTGTTTTCACTGCACATCCCATGCGAATTGCTATTCGTTTCACATATGCCAAAAGATGGCGCCACTGCTGAAGTGCGGCAGTGGCGTGGAACACTGCTGGCGTCACATGCCTTGCATTGTGCCATTAGTCAGGATTAAGAACTGGCCTTTACAATAAATAATTCAATGATACCAAAGTTTGGGAGTGTAGTGAAACCTGTTTAAGAGGACCACTGGCCGCACCAGGAAAAAGTTGTCCAAACTCACAGGTGGTCCTTGTATTAAAATTCATATGAATCCTTTGTTTTTACTTGATGGCTGCATGTGAGGGGTGTGTGTTATTGGAAGTGTGAGAGGTGATACCTACGTCAAACTGCCATAATATTTACATAGACCTCAGGAGTCTTGGTCTGTCGTTTGAAAAATAGAGCCCGTTTGATAGGTTTTCAGCAATCATGGTTATTGGTCGAGTTTGGCAGGTAATCCTATCACTCATGTTAAACCTCAAAACTCTCCAGGACCGAGCAAAATTGGCCTTACAAGCAGTTGGTAACAGTATTCAGAACATTGATTTCAGCGAGTTAAATTAACAGTTGCTACTGAAAATTTAGAATAGCAGTGTTGCCTATTTGCACGATTGAAAACTGTGTGATGAGATCTTTCTCATTACACCATGGCCCTGAAGTTAAAATGTATAATTACCTGATCGATGGGTGAATAAAAACCCGAATCGATATTAAAATGTTCTTGCACCGATTATCGTTTCAAACTCAAGTTTCTATGTTATTGGTGGGGTCTGCGAAAGATTTCATTTAAGCGTGCTGGCACTAATGCGTTCAAATTATGATGCTACTCTCTAAATGGGGTGCCATCTGGTTCGCCCAGTCAAAGCCCAGTCCACGAATCGTACAGATGGCACCCTGTTTAGAGAGTAGCCCACGTCATAATCTGAACGCATAATGTCAACTCTCGTGCCGACTGCTATCTGTCTATACTTACAGTCAACATCCTGAAAATGTCTGACTACGTCGATCGACTCATTCATTGGTCAACTATGGGGAATTTTTGGTGAAGCTGAATAGGGCGTTGCTATATACTGTCAAGAGTGTATATAGATATACTGTATGTACAGCCAATCGCTGCTCTTGGAATGCATGCTAACTTGTTGAGTTGAAAAATCTAATTACGCCACATAATCGGCAGCGTATATGCTATTACAAACGCGCAGAACTGAATGTCATCGATTTTTTGGATATTTCCATCTGTGGTTCATGCCAATCATTACTTCGACATGCATGCATAACACGTACTTGTGAGGCTATTATTATGCCACAAAATTGGCAAAAATATTACACGAACTGGTATTTGTATATGCCCCGCGCATTTAACTGCTACACACAACCACTATACAAGTGCAATTTTATAATAAATGAGAAATTCGTTAGTTTTATGTATATATAGTGTGTCCACAGGTAATTATATGATTTCTTACTATTATCGTAAGTTAAATATTACTCGTAGCAAGAATGGGAAAATTATTGAACTTGTATATACTCTGTGTGCATTACTTACTATATAAGTGCGTGGCATACCTACTTGCAAAATCAATACGTTGCATTTATCGTGTGATCTGCAATGCATTCGATTGCATTGCATCGTACAATTTGTTCCATACCGGAGAAATGTCTTGTAGAACATATGGTTTCAGCGGTTTTCTAAGATTATTATTCATTATCGTTTAGATTGGAAAATTGCATCAAAAATCGTGTTTCGGAGTGCCTTTTTCCAATCTAAACGATAATGAATAATAATTTTAGAAAACCGCTGAAACCATATGTAATGTACTCCAAGACTTACTGAACAAAATGTCGAATTAGTTTTTTGAAATAATGTCACGTTTATTTTTAATTACGTCCGAAAGTTTTGCATACACAATTTTCCACCCCCAAAACACGCTCCACCCGGTCGTGCACGATATCCCGCCTTAAGTTTGATAAGCTATGATATCATTAATATTTTAGCCTCAGATCTCTTCTATAAACATGGAAAATACCAAATTAATTGATGCAGTGGGTGAGGAGTGATCAATGATTAGTACACAAACTGAAAATACGGGCAACATATTTTGAATAGCTAATACTGAACTAACAATACTGTAGAAATTGACCCTGTGATGTTGGGAATGATGAGAATTATTTCCAATCATGGCATATAAGAAAACTTTAGTTTCTGGTGATATTCGAATAAGGGTTGTGGCGATGGCAAAGGACGGACTTACTCAGAAATTATGGATGCTCCAAAATCTACAGTTGGCTGCATAGTAAAGAAGTGATCTTGGAAATTCCAACAAGACGATGATCATGAGCATACGGCTAAAAATTGTCAAAGCTTACTTGGACAAGTAATGCATGAATTGTTTTCTGTCATTGCCTGCACAGTCTCCAGACTTAAATCATATAAAGCACATGCGGGAGACTGCTAAGCACAACATAACTTACAAAACCAAACTGAAAGAGAAGATCGTAAGAGAGTGGTCTCAGATTCCTCCAGAAGTCATGAAAAAGCTTGTGGATTCAATGACAAGACATTTAGCAGTTGTTCGCCAGAACAAATATTGCGCAGAAAATAAAATGATTTATGTAATTGCATACGAACGCTCTGGCCAAATAATTACTTTGATCCAGATTTTCAGTTTGTTCATCTGATCACTCCTCACCCGCTGCTTGATTCAGTTTGAAATTCTCCATGTATTTAGAAGAGATATCAGGCTACAAAATGGTATTAAGATAATTTATTATATCAGTGCCTATCACATTCAATTTTTGCATTGAATGTGCTTAAGCGCCTTGCCTAAATAATTTGTTTCAGCCACTGTAGGTAGCATTGCACCGACAATATGTGTTCTTGTTTCTTCATTAATGTCTAGTTACAAAAATATATGTTCGGCATTTCCGAAATGGTGCTGAACTACCAATGATAGACTATGATAATAATTACGACTTCAATTTCCAGGTATGTGTAGTATATGAGATATTGTAAAGTTACATGTAAAATAAACAGTATTTGCATTACATTTACAGCATCAATTGGACATGTTGAAAGAAGTTAAACTTCTGCCGGTAATTAAACTTTTTAATTAATTACTCTCACCTAAATTGGAAATGCATCACATGTGGTTTTGTCTAAATAGGGAGATTCTCTTGCATTACTTTGTGAATACAACACTATGGATAGAACAAACCTTACTCTGGTGATAATGTTTTCAAATGCAATGGACCAACCTAGAATAACTATATGTATTTTTATTATTACTAACAGGGTGGATTGGGCACACATGATGAAATGTGTTTTGCTTTCTTGTTATATTACCCACTTGGAAATTTATTTTTCTCTGCCAATTTTGGAGCTAAGAAAAATGTTCTGAACATATTAGAATCTGCACAGCGGTAGTACAATTAAATCACCTTATGAGGTAAATATACAAGCACAAATATATGTTATGTATAATTCACTTGATATTCAGCAAAAAAAATGCACAACAATATTTCTACTGGATGTGAAATGACCAACGATGAATATGTTAAAACATATGACGCCACAATTCTAACCGAACAGGACTTATCTTCTCTGAGTTACCTTCAAACTTATGGCAGAATGCAAGGAATATGTATTGGT
>JAVBJR010000836.1:0-32146 GCA_031546965.1 Dysgonomonas sp. | reverse complement strand
TTCGTCGCCGGATCTTAGCACCCGACGGCTCACTCCATGTATGATGTATCAGCATTCGGAGTTTGTCTGGGGTCGATAGGCGGTGAAGCCCTCTTGCCCAATCAGTAGCTCTACCTCTGTATCATCTTATCACAGGCTGCACCTAAATGCATTTCGGGGAGTACGAGCTATCTCCAAGTTGGATAAGCCTTTCACCCCTACCATCAAGTCATCCGAAAGCTTTTCAACGCTTACCGGTTCGGTCCTCCAGGTGGTGTTACCCAACCTTCAACCTGCTCAAGGGTAGATCACTTGGTTTCGCGTCTACTCCCATTGACTATATCGCCCTGTTAAGACTTGCTTTCGCTTCGGATCCGTACGTCATCGTACTTAACCTTGCCAATGAGAGTAACTCGTAGGTTCATTATGCAAAAGGCACGCCGTCACCTATTATGGCTCCGACCGCTTGTAGGCACATGGTTTCAGGGTCTATTTCACTCCTCTGTTCGAGGTTCTTTTCACCTTTCCCTCACGGTACTGGTTCGCTATCGGTCTCTCGGAAGTATTTAGCCTTGCGGGATGGTCCCCGCGGATTCGTACGGGATTTCTCGTGTCCTGCACTACTCAGGATTATGCTGGGCTTGGTTAGATTGTCGTATACGGGATTTTCACCTTCTATGATTGATTTTTCCAAATCATTCTACTAATCTAACTTCTTGCCGTGTCGCAGTCCTACAACCCCGACCATGCCGAAACATGACCGGTTTGGGCTGTTCCCATTTCGCTCGCCACTACTTTGGGAATCACTTTTGTTTTCTTTTCCTATGGGTACTTAGATGTTTCAGTTCCCCACGTTTGCCTACTGTTAACAGTATGACGGTTTCTTCAACCGCCGGGTTGCCCCATTCGGATATCTTGGGATTAATAGATATTTGCTCTTACCCCAAGCTTTTCGCAGCTTATCGCGTCCTTCTTCGCCTTCGAGAGCCAAGGCATCCTCCATGTGCCCTTATTTACTTTTTTCTTCGCCTGATTGATAAAAGTCCCTTAAGACTTCTATATACCGGTTTGATATATACTTAAACTTTTCTACTTGCTCTTTTTGTACATCATGTCAAAGATCGTTTTATTCTTAAGTTACGAGTTACTAATTACTAGTTACTAGTTATTAAAAATATGTGTGGAGAATAACGGATTCGAACCGCTTTGTAAGCACCTCTTGATTATTAATCTTGCTCGTTCCCAAAACAAACAGAGTATTACAGCTCTATTTTCTATCAGATCGCTTTCTGAATGCGGATGCAAAAGTATGACTTTTATATTTACCATCCAAACTTTTCGCATGCGGATTTCTATTTTTTTTACTATCAATTGATAATCAAATATATAAAAATCCGCAATTGAGAAATTCTCTTAATTTGTTATTTTTTGCCTTTCGAAGGGTCATATACAGCCACAGCTACCCGTGAGTCGGCACAACCGTAATATAAGTACCATTTTTGCTTATGAAAAACCAATCCTTCGATAAAAACAGTTCCCGCAGGATATTGTCCACTTTTCTCGAAATCGGCTTCAGGCATATAAAAAGGTTTGTCTAAGCGACCGATCAGCTTCGTAGGATCATTCGAATCAAAGAGAGCCTGCCCTGCACAATAAGAATTGGCTGTATAGAGGGTATCTCCTTCGGCTCCGTTTTTGTTTTTTCCATTATATAACAACAGTATTCCTTTGTCTGTAACAACAGCGGGAGGTCCACACTCGGTTAATTCGCTGTCGAACTTGCCTTTACGGGGTTCAATAACCTTGAGGAAGTCTCCATTATCAGCCAACAAAGGAGTCCAGTTTATCAAATCTTCGGAAGTGGCAACATTTACGAACTTTTCGCCCCAATACATCCAATATTTACCGTTTATTTTTGCAATAACTTGCTTATCTCCTACGAGTTTTGTTATTATTGAAGCCGATTTAGAAAAATCGTCTTTGAAGCGTCCACCGTATGCTTTTTGAAATGCAGACCCGTATTTTTCCCATTTCTGCAAATCCTTGGAGGTTGCAACTGCCAACCGTGCCTGTTTTTTGTTCCATTGAGTATAAAGCATAACGTAAGTACCTTCTTCGGTCATTGCCACGCGAGGATCTTCGCATCCTCCAGACCATTCGAATTCTTTTTGACTATCGTTATCGGGATAGAATACGGGGGCAGACTTACGTTTGAAATGCAACCCATCTTCTCCCCATGCGTAACCTAAACGGGAGGTACGTCCTCCGATGCCTTTCCCCGATTTATCTTCGGCACGGTACAACACCACAATATTGCCATCATAAACTGTGGCGGCAGGATTAAATGTGTCATTCGATTGCCAATCGACAGAATCTTTTGTTAACGGACAATAGAAGCGAGTTGTTGAATCGGGCGAAATTATGGGATTAATGCCTTCGGGTCGCTTAAATTCTGTCCAAGCCCAATCCGGTGAATCGGACAATGGGGCGGCTTGCTTTTTACTGTCGCACGAGATTAAGATTACCGAAGTTAGCATAATGCTTAAAATACTTTTTTTCATCACTTTTTCATGTATTATGTTTTATATCTTTTTAGATTTCAGAGAGATACTACAACGTTATAAGTTCCGTTTTCGACTTCAATAGATTTCTGCATTTTCAAGTTCTTTCCGTTCAATTTACATTGGGTTGCGTTGGTCGGAACAACAATTGTTCCCTGACATCCTACCGGCAATGTAACTTTTAAACTTAACTGATCGGAATCTAATGACCAATCGACAGAAATTTTTCCGTAAGGCGATTCTACGGATGTTTTTGCCCATGTAATACCTTCGGGTATTTGAGGATCGATGTATACGTGCTTGTATCCGGGATTTTTTTCATCCATACGGATGCCTCCTACAGCCCGGTAAAACCACGAGCCTATACCATTGTAGCAATTGTGTATTCGGCTTCGCTCGCCACTCCAGTATTCCCAAGTGGTAGTAGCTCCATTATCTATCATGTGCAGATATCCGGGATAATCGCGTTTTTTCAACATCGAATACATAAAATCCACAGCGTCATTTTCTATAGCCCACTTTGTTAGTATGGGAATGCCCACCAATCCGCAGCCAATATGATCGTTGTATTTTTCTTTTGTTTCGGTGAATAATTTTTCTTTTGTTTTTTCATAAAGAGAGGGAGGTGTAGCACCCACCAACATCGGATACGACATATCGAGTTGAGAACCTGTAGAATAAATACCTTTTTCTTCGTTATAAAAGGTTTTATGTATCAGTTGATTCAGATTTTCTTTACGTTTCGAAAACTCGTTTGCCTCATCTTGTTTGCCCAACACAACGGCTATTTTTGCCATAGTTCCCAAACATTCGCTCACAAAACAATTGTTAACCAAATTGACGGACATTTCGTTACCGGCATCTACTCCTGCCGGAGCTAGCCAATCGCCCAAAAACCAGTCTCTATAAGGGGTGTCGGGCCAACGTTTGAGCAATCCCTCTACGGTATATTTATCGACATAGCCTAGCCACTGTTTCATTTTGTCATAATATTTTTCGATCAGTCGCGGATCACCATAGTTTACATAAGTACGCCAAGGAGCCATCACCATAAATCCACACCAATAAGGTCCGCCGCCACCTGCTCCAGGATTGGGTGCAACATGTGGGAGGCTGCCTCCTTCGCGCATGGCATCGCCCCAAGCTTGCACCCAATTGGTATACAATGGAGATACATCGTACATGATTTGGAGCGATTCGGTAGAAGAATTACCGTCTCCACCATACCCTGCACGCTCCAGGTGAGGGCAGTCTACCATATAACCGCCAAACGTTAAGCATTGCATGGTGTATTGAATCATATTATGAATAGCATTCATGTCTGAATCTGAACATTCGAACGACGATGCTATGCGATAATCGGTATGTATAAGATAGGCTTTCATGCTTTCTTTTAGAGGCTTCTCTTTTAATTTAGATATCTTGACGTATCGAAAAGCATGATGGTTGAATTTATTGCAAAAGGCTTCCTTACCGCTTCCCGCAGCAACATAGATATCGTGTTGACCTTGATCCAAAAAAATTCCGTCTTTGTCGAGACAATCGGCATATTCCAAAAGCACTTCATGCCCTTTGGGTAACTTTGGTAAATTAAATTCGAACCATCCGGTGAGGTCTTTTCCCATATCAACGAGCCATGTACTGTCTTTCAATTGTATAATATCTTTGACAAGTATAGTTTCTTGTATCTTATTGGGTTCGGTCATTTCGGGCGAAGCCTCATGTGCAGGTACATCTACTTCTACAACAGGATACCATTTGAGACCATCGATAGATGACGAGCTTAAATCGGACGGAACGAGTTTTCGATCCATCCGTTCGCCTCCAAAACGCAAGGCTTGCCATGTACCTGTATCATTATATCCGGTGGGTGTGCCTTTCCACGAAGAGTTTGTGGTTAATAGAGTATTCCACTTTCCATCTTGTAACAAATCTAATTGAGCTTTCACCAATGGACCATCGTATACTGTGCCGAAAGTTGTTTTTTTATACCATCCTGTACCCAACCACAATACCAATTCGTTTTCTCCCGGTTGAATATAAGAAGTAACATCGTAGGTTACAATCAGAGATCTTTTGGTGAGGTGCGAAACTGCCGGAGACAACACATCATCGCTCACTTTTTTACCATTGATATAGGCTTCGTGATATCCTAATGTATTTATATGTAAAAAGGTAGTACCTTTTTTAGTCACCAAAAATTTATGCCTCAACAAGGGACTTTGAATACTGCCTGCTTCGGACGATAATCCTATGTACTTGCCCTGCATTGTATTGCCAATAATACCTATTCCAAATCGGGAGATACTACTCCAATTGGAGGCTTTATTTTTATTATTCCATATCCGTACCCGCCAGTAACACAGCGACCGAGCCAATAGCGTTTTCCCCAAATAGGAAACCATAACCGAAGAGGATGACTTAATCTTGCCCGAATTCCACAAATCGGCTCTATTTTTGAGTAAAGCAACGCTATCGGAAGCTACTTGAATTTCGTAAAACTCCTGCTGCATTTGTCCTGCAAGAGACTCAATTTTCCAGCTAAAATGTGGTACAGAATTATCTATTGCATTGGGAGCTACCAAATTTTCGCATCTTAGATCTATTATTTTCTGTGCTTCGAGTTTACAGGGCATTAATACAAATAAGAACAGAGCAATAAAACTAGTCGCATAAAATAATTTTCGCATAGTTGTATTTTTATTTTGAAGGTTATATATATCTAATTTTTTAAGATTTATTTTAACACAGAGATCACTAGGTTTAAACACAAAGTTCACTTTATAAAACCGTTCCATTTACTGATACGAAGGCGGTGCGATTTCGGTACCCCATTTCGAACCCGGTTTATTTGATGTTGTATACTCCAACAAAGCTCCGTTTTCGAGTTTGTCCCAGTTTATCCATGTACTTTCGTAAGGACTATCATCTATTTTTAGGGATTTTATATAAATTTTGTCTTCCGAACCTCCTTTTATTACTATGTCTCCTTTCTTAAGGTGTACTTTAACAGAAGTAAATATGGGGGTATTTATAGAAAAGCCTCCTACTCCGGGAATCTCGGGATACAAGCCGATGCACGAAAATACGTACCATGCCCCCATTGTGCCCAGGTCGTCATTGCCGGGAAGCCCATTTATTTTATTAGAATACTGTTCGTTCAATATCCTATTTACTATTGCCTGTGCTTTGTCGGGGCGTCCTACCCAATTGTAGACCCAAGGTATCTGAAAGCTGGGTTCGTTGCCCGACGCAAACCACTCGTCGCCATAGCCGGCATCGAGCCTCTTGAAAAAATCGTCGAGCCTTGCCTCAGCTTTGGCTTTTCCTCCAATTGCCTCTATCAGTCCGCTTAAATTGTAAGGAACCATCCAAAAATAATTTTTATATGTTGATTCTCTAAAGTCGTCGCCCAAAGGCTTCCACGATCCATCGGCATTGCGAGATTGCAGCCATCCGGTTTTGGGGTTATACAAGTTTTTCCACGAACGGGCAAAGTGATAATAACGCCAGCTTGCAAATTCATCGCCACAGGCATTCAATGCAAAACGGGCAATGGCAAAATCGGCAGACGTATACTCCAATTGTTCGGAAGCGTTGTAATAGCCTTTATCGAGGTACTGCTTCAAACCGGGACGAACTTCTACTTTCTGACACATGGCTCCCGGTGTTTCGGCTCCGTATCTCATTATCTTGAAAATTGGTTTGGGGTCGTAGTTTCTCGCACCAAAAGCCCAGGCATTCGATATAAGTATAGGAGTAGGATCGCCCTGCATTACACCTGTTTCGATATTAGCCATTACCCAGCGGGGAAATCCGCCTCCGCCTTGTTCGGCAAATAGCTGATGCGAAATTACAACATCGGATGCTACTTCGGGGTCAACCATAGAAAGTAACTGTATTTGCGTTCGGTATGTATCCCAATTACTAAACGAGGTATAGTGTTTCGATCGCGATTTGTACACCTTATTATCAGCTCCCATATATTCACCATTTACATCGCTGCACACATTGGGGTGTATAAAAACCCTGTACAGATGTGTGTAAAATTGAGTTATACGATCGGGGTTTGTTCCTTCTACCTCTATTTTTCCCAAATAGTTATTCCATTTTGCTTCAGCTTGATTCTTTATTTTATCGAAACTCCATTCGGTATTTTCGGCTTTGAGGTTTTGCCTTGCATTTTCTACCGAAACATACGAAACGCCTATCTTGTATTGAAGTTTATTGTTTTTACTGACATCGAAAGTGAAAAACACTCCCGAATTTCGTCCTTCGGCAAAAGTTGCATGTGGCATCAGTTTTTCGCCTTTCCATATACCCGACTCTACCGATTGGGTATCAAATTCAGCTACAAAATATACCTTATAGGGTGTTGATATGCCACAAAAAGTACCTCCTACAGCATAACCCTCGCAGGTGTTAGCACCGGTAATAATAATTGCTGCATTCTCGGTATCGGTGGCAGCTACACCTCCGCCAATAATAATAGTGCCGAATTGTTGTCCCGAGGGATATTCGTAATGAGCCATACCTGTTCGCTCGGTTACTGTTAACTTGGCTATTATGTCTTCTTGCACCATTGCTTCGTAATAACCGGCATGCCCTTTTTCGTTCGAGATATTTATGCGGTAGTTAAGAATGTTATCGGGCGACATTTTCAATTTTCCTTTTACCGGAAAAGTGGGAAAATTACCCATGTGATCGCATCCTCCACCACTCAACTGATTGATAACGAAACCCGATTGTTTCGAAAAATAAGAAGGGGTAAACTGCACCATCCCGAACGGATATGTCGCTCCCGGATAAAGGTAGCCCGAAGTCAACCCAACGCCCTTCGTGCCGATAAGAGTATTCACTTTACCTGCATAGCCCGATTCTTTTATTTGAGCATTCACTGCAAAAGTTGATATAACAAAAAGTAAATAGATTAATAGTCTGTTTTTCATACCGATTTATTTAGTTTTCGAAAGAGAAAAAGGCGCTGCACTTTTTGTATTCCCTCTGTTTTTATTTGGTTGTCTTCCCATTTCATAGTTGATAATTCCTCCGTTTACAATATCCCCGTAAGTAATATAATTTTTATTGAGAGGACTGCCGTTGAGTGTTGCTGATTGTATATACACATTATCTTTGCTGTTATTATTTGCTTCGATCACCAATTTCTTACCGTCTTCCATGGTTATTGTTGCTTTTTTGAACAGGGGGCTGCCAAGTACATACTGGTCTGTTCCGGGACAAACGCCGTAAATACCCAACGCACTAAGAATGTACCACGACGACATGCCGCCTTGGTCTTCGTCTCCCGGATAACCTCTTTCGGTCGAATTATACAAACGATCCATTATTTGGCGCGCCCAATATTGGGTTTTCCAAGGTTGCCCGGCATAGCAATACATATAAACCATGTGCTGTATCGGTTGATTGCCCTGTGCGTATTGCCCCATATTAGCCAGTTCCATTTCTTTCATTTCGTGAATAACGCCTCCGTATGTACCCGGTTTAATGGTGCTGGGAAGTGTAAATACCGAGTCCATTTTGGTTACAAATTTATCGTCGTTTCCATACAAATCGATAAGACCTTGTACATCGTGAAATACCGACCACGTATAATGCCACGCATTGCCTTCGCAATACGCCCCACCCCACTCCAATGGGTCGAATGGTTCTTGCCATTTGCCATCTAAGCCTTTTCCACGCATAAATCCGGTAGAGGCATCAAATACATTGCGGTAGTTGTACATTTGTTTGGCAAATACGTTTTCATAAAATGTATCTCCGGTCATCTTGGCTAGGGTATAACCGCAAAAGTCATCGTACGCATATTCAAGGGTTTGAGCTGTAGATCCCATAGATTCGGGATAGGTTACATATCCCAGTTGAAAATATTCTTTCCAGCCGGCACGCCCGTTTGCTCCTCCCCAAGGTCCTTTGTTCATTGCTTCATGTGCATATGCTTTCAATGCCCGTTGGGGGTTGAAGGTACGTATACCCTTAGCCCAAGCATCTGCTAGAAGCGAAATGGCATGATTGCCTATCATTCCGCCCGTTTCGCCCGGCTGCGACCACGAGGGTAACCAACCACACTGATCCTTAGCATCGAGCAGAGCATTCATATACTGCCCTTGCATGGTGGAATGAAGAATATTTGACAAAGGAAACTGCGTACGGAAGGTATCCCAAAAACCATTGTCGGTATACATGTATCCCGAATATATTTTGCCATCGTAAGGGCTGTAGTAATAGGGGTCGTTATTTTCGTTACGCTCATAGAACTTTCGCGAAAAGAGATTAGCACGGAAAAGGCAAGAATAAAAGGTACGTGTCTGCTCGTCAGTTCCGCCTTCCACCAATACCCTGTTAAGTAATTCGTTCCATGTTTTTTCACCACGAGCTTTGGTAACTTCCAGATTTTTGTCACTGCCAAGTTCACGGTTCAATGTCCTAAAGGCTTGTTCTGTACTTATATATGATGATGCCGCCTTAGCCTGCACTTGAGTTCCTTTTTTAAATTTGAGGTATGCTCCGGCACCTTTGCCGTCGCGGTACTGTTGGTTGGGGAAGATTTCGTCTTTTTGATTTTCCCATGTCCCATATGCTTCAAAGGGCTTATCGAATTGAACAACAAAATAGTTTCGGAAATTTTTCGAATTATTTACAAATCGCTGGTTATTTACCCAACCTGTAATTTGTCTTTTTTGAGGATCTATTTTCACCTCACTCATATCGGTATATCCATCGAGTACGAGATAGGCGTCGTCATTTTTAGGGAACGAAAAACGCAAGTGTACACCGCGTGTTGTGGGTGCCATTTCGGTTGTTATGCCATTGTCTAAAGTTACTTTATAATAATGGGGCTTTGCTATTTCGTTATCGTGGCAAAATTTAGAGGCTCTTTTTTCTTGATTTACTTCCAGTTTGCCTACTATGGGCATGAATGAATAAACGGCATAGTCGCTCACCCAAGGGCTACATTGATGAGCCTGTTGAAAACCGCGTATCTTATCTACAAAATATTGGTATTTCCATCCTTCGCCATTAGGTCCTGTTTGTGCCGACCAAGTGTGCATTGCAAACGGCATTGCAGTAGTTGCATACGTATTTCCGTAACTGAGCCCAAAATGAGAGTCGGTACCTTGTAACGTATTTACGTACTGCACCAAATTTTTCAATTGAGCATTAGAAACTAGTGTAGATACTAAAAAAATAAAAAATATTGTACTGATTTTTCTCATAATGATTGGGAATATTACTTATCGGTTATCAAATATAAGATACACCTCACCCCAGCCCTCTCCAAAGGAGAGGGGGGTATATATGAGGCATTTATACTGAATATTATCAGAATGACATCTGAAGTCCAAAGTTAATTACACGTTGATTCATATACGCATCTCCTGCCGAATTGGTTTGGATTTCGGGGTCTTGCTGATACTTATCGTAACTAGTCTTTGTAAACAAGTTATACGCATTTATATAGAAGCGTGTATTATTAATTCCTTTAGGCAATGCTTTCTTTGGTATGTCGTAACCCAAGTCAATCGTTTTGAGGCGTACATACCAGGCATCTACCAGCCAAAAATTAGACATATAAGCCTCGCTACTGCTTACTGTTGTCGGATTTGTTGTTAAGCGAGGAAACTCAATAGGTTCGTTATTTTCCCATCTTTCTTGTGTCCAACGATCTTGATGAATGGGTTGAAACTGGCTTTTAAAGGACTCTATACCTGTGCCTACAACGCTGAAACTGTAATCGAATGACCCTTGGAACAACAAACTTAAGGAGAATCCCTTATAGGAAGTACCTATAGTCCATCCCAAACTGGTGGTAGGTAAGTTCGGTTTACCGATAGCACTTTTGTCGAAATCGTCGATAACTCCATCGTCATTAAAGTCTTTGTACTTCAAATCACCTGCTTTTACCGCAACATTAGGTACCGGAATCTTATTGGGATTGCCCTGTTGATAGATTTCATTTATTTCGGATGGAGTATAATACCCACTCCATGTATATCCAAACGGCTGACCTATGGGTCTTCCTGTTTCGGTAAGCCATTCATACTTTTGTTGAGCTTCAGCTTTATACTTCACCTTATTTTTAGCATACGAGAATACAAAATTGGTATTAAAGCCAAATTTACCGAATGTATCATTATAGCCCACCTGTCCGTCGAATCCTCTGTTGATTGTTTCGCCTGTATTTATACGTGGAAGACCAACACCCAATATTTGAGAAACATCCTGTCTCTCTACTAATTGGTCGTAACGGAAATCGTAGAAATAGTCGATGGTAAACGATAATTTATGCAGGACATTAGCATCTAAACCAATATTAAATTTACGAGCTTTTTCCCAAGTAGCAAACGGATTGGCAAGTGATCCTTCGTAATAAGAATCATAATCTTGTGGATTTTCCCCAAAATTATATCCGCCGCCTTTTCCATATACTTGTTTGTATAAATAGCGATTTCCCGATGTCACATCCGAACCTACCAAACCATACGAAGTTCTAATTTTCAACATGTCTATTTTCGCCTTTGCTTTTTGGAAGAAATCTTCTTCGGCAATATTCCAACCAACTGCCACTGCGGGGAAAAAGCCAAAGCGATTGTCTTTTCCAAAACGGTCTGTTCCATTATAAGCTCCGTTTAGATCAAACATATACTTGTTCTTAAAATTGTAGCTTAACTGCCCTGTGTATCCCTGAAACTTTTCGGGTACGCCGGCATCCTTGTCCACAGTACGGCTTTGCCTGTTATACATAAGCATAGCCTTTAGATTATGATTTTCCTTAATTGTTCTTTCATAATTCAAAAAAGCTTGGATGTTGACATCTCTAGTGGCTTTTTCGGTATCTCCATTGATGATATACCTGGTGTAAGCATAAGATGATGCGGTAGGATTGATTGTATAGGAATCGGTTGCTGTATCGTAATGATAGGTCGGATACCCGCTTTTGGGTCTTTTCATTCCCCTAAAATTTTCATCTATACTGGAATAAGCCACACGCAACATACCCGAAAGTCCTTTGGTCACAAAATCGAGTTTTTGAGATACATCGAATAGGATATTAGAGTCGAATCGTCTTGTACGCTTATACCCTTCGTTTGCAAGACGTGCATTTAAGGTGGGGTCTTTACTTTCGGTCAGAAAATAATACTGATGAGCATATGTTCCGTTCGGATTCATTAGTGGAGCCGAAAAAGGTGTCATATTCTTGAAGTTGTATATCTCTCCAACTGCGTTCAAACTATTGGGCTCGTTGATATTCATAAAACGCGAAGACATGTCGACACGTGCCTTTGTGGTTGTAGTAACATCAAAATCCAAATTGGTACGGAAATTGAACCTTCTGTAAAAATAATCGGTATTAACCTCTTCACTCGGATCTTTGAAACTTTTGGTAAGTCCACCTTGAGAGAAAAAGCCTCCGGTCACAAAATACCTCAATCTTTTAGTACCCCCCGATATGTCCATATTTACATTCTGTTGGGTGGCTGTTTTTCTAAAAATTTCGTTGTACCAATCTACATTGGGATGTCCATAAGGATCTTCGCCTGTTCGATATAGTCTGAGATCTTCGTCTGTAAAAGGTTTTTGCGACTCTAAACCGTCGTTTTCATATGCCTCATTTACCAATGTTGCCGCATCATAAGCATTTAAAAACTTAGGGGTACGAACGGGCATTGTTAGTCCACCCTCTACACGTACACTTATCTGTGGTGCACCTTCTGTACCACGACGAGTTTTCACAACTAATACCCCATTGGCTCCTTTAATACCGTAAATAGCTGTGGTAGAAGCATCTTTCAAGATCGAAATACTTTCTATTTCGTTCACGTTGATTTGTTGCAACTGGTCGTACGAATATTGTACGTCATCGACTATAATCAAGGGTTGGTTTCCACCATCATTTAAGGAACTAACTCCACGTATGAAAAAATCGGAAGCATCTTTACCCGGCTGTCCCGAACGTTGTTGGGCAAAAAAACCGGGAAGTTTCCCATACAAGGCATTTTGTACACTCGAAGTGGGTATATTCTGAATTTCTTTAGCCGATATCCCACTTACCGCCCCGGTGAGTGTTAGCTTTTTGACTTTTCCAAAACCTACCACCACTACTTCGTCCAAATCGGTTTGATCAGAGGCAAGAACTACATTCAAAACTTTCTGATTTGCTATGGCAATGGTTTGTTTTTTGAATCCGATAAGCGAAAAAGAGACTTTATCACCCGTGTTCACAGACAGGGCATAATCACCATTTATGTCGGTAATTGTTCCGTTCGTCGTTCCTTCGACAGAAACGGTTATATCAGACAATGACTCACCGCTTGTCGAAGATACTTTCCCTTTCAGTTGGATCTGTTGTCCAAAAGCAAAGGCAAAGAATTGTATGCTTATAAATAATAAAATTAGTCTTTTCATATCAATCTAATGTATATTAAAGAATTGATGAACATTGTTGTTACCACATAGGGTTTTGAACCATATTGCTGTTTTTATTTACCTCGCTGTATGGTATAGGGTACAGGTATCTTCTGGTATCGAATTTCATATCCAGAACATCTTTTTCCAAAAATTGCATATTTCCGGCTATAAGCGTAATCACCAATCCCTTAATAGGTTTACTAAATACATCTTCCGCTATTTTCCAACGGCGTATATCCCAGTATCTTTGTTCTTCGAATGCCATCTCAATTCTTCTTTCATTACGAATAGTTTGTTGCAGTTGCAGGCATGTTGCATTGTTTGGAATACCGTAGGTACCATCGTCGCCATCAATACCGGCTCGTTTTCTTAAATCCCTTATCGCTTTTAGAACATCCTGATTAGGGGCAGTTTTTCCGGCAGCTAAATCGGCTTCGTTTTGAGCCTCTGCATAATTGAGCAATATTTCGGCATAGCGAAACAAAACCCAGTTGCGTGTAACTCCCGAATATTCAACTGTATTTTCGAACTTACCCATAAACTTGCTCATATAATAGCTGGTTTTGGTTTTGGTTTCGCTGGTTCCCGTAGGGTTGCTTCTTCCGCCTTCGTATGTGGCAAGTGTAGAACTAAGCCAGTGTGAACCTTGATGTAATACGGTATAATTGAGACGAGGATCGCGGTTATCATACATACTTGAGTTGAAGCTGTATGTATATTTGGGACTTTGCCCTATTGGTATTCCGTCTTTCATCGGAAACGAATTTACCAAATCTTGTGTCGGGCTGGTACGGGCATTTCCTTTTGCATTTCCACTGTAACCGTATGGTCCGTTAGCGGTTTCTACATCCTTGTTGCCTGAGCTGCCTTGCACGTGGAATATTACTTCTTTTGCATTTCCACTGTAATACTGCAAAAAGACTTCTCTATAATCGTTCATCAAGGCATAGCCTCCATAACGACCGTCGGGTCCCCAATCTTCGATAAATGTTTTTGCTGCATCTGCTGCTTTTTGCCAACGTTCGGCTTTGTATTCGGTATATCCTACATTGGGATTATTTGCCGCAAGTGGGCTTTGATTGAACAACGGACTTGCCGCATACAAAAGAACCCTACTCTTAAGTGCCATTGCTGCACCTGCTGTTACAACATGCCCGTCGTTATTTATATTGGCTATGGGAGCCGATCGCAAACTGTCTTTAATCGCATCGAGCTCACTTGTAATATAATTCACGCATTCTTCGAATGTATTTCGGGGCAATTCTATCGGCTCATCCAATTCGTAAGGTATATTGCCTATCAAGGGTACTGCTCCATAACGTTTTAACAATTCGAAATAATAGAAAGCTTTAAGAAATCGTGCTTCTGCTTTCCAAGCCCTGTTCATGGGAATGTTTTGGGCTTTGTGATTGTTAAACGTTTCTTTAAGAGGTACTCTGTCTATATTATTTATAAACGTATTGGCTCTGCGGATACCTGTATAATACTCACCCCAAGCCATATCGGTGACACGTGCCGAAGCTGTATACTGCCCCCGAGACAATTTGGTTATTGTATTGTTACTTGTTATGGATGTTATTGCATCGTCTGTAGCTGCATCCAAGTAATCGCCTCCAACCCGATTATGCCCATATGATGTAGTTCTTAAGACACTATACACGCCATTGAGGTATTTCATTGCATCTATACCCAATGAGTCTGTGGTAGAAAATACATACTCGAGTGTGTGCTTCTCCACCGGTACATCTTCGTAGTCGTTACACGACCACAGTGTAAAGGATAAGCCGATCAGTACTATATATATCTTATTTTTCATGTTTTTCACTTTTAGAGTATACTAGAATTTGATATTGATTCCGGTGTTGAAACCACGCAACATAGGATAGTTCCTAAAATTCACAATTTCGGGATCTACTAAACTGGATGCCGACATTGTCAATAGATTGTCTCCACCAACGAATATTTTGACTTTTGCTCCACCCAGATAATTTCTTGAGATAAATTCGGGCAGGGTATAGGCTATATTCAAGTTTTTCAACCGTACATAATTACCCGATCTTAGCCAAAACGAATTGTTCATTCCGTTGGGTCTATTGTTATACTGGTTTACACCTGCCGATAATCTTGGGAAGAGAGCTGTTTCGGCAGTCTCGGGAGTCCATCTGTTTAATATATGCTCGTATGCCTGGCTGTAATCGCCAAAGATCCTGGCGAATCCGGTCGAAAATTCATGTCCTGCATCGGGTATATAAATCTCTCTGTTGTATGCTCCTTGAATGAGTGCCGATACTTCGAAGCCCTTATATTCGAACCCTAGATTCAGACCAAAAAAGGAAGTGGGTTTATCTCCTCCAATTATTTTTTGGTCAAATTCGTCTATTATTCCATCGCCATTCAAATCTTTGTATTTCAAATCTCCCGGAACGATTCTCTCCCCGGCAATAACCGGACTGTTCTTTATTTCGTCTGTTGTTTTGAAAAATCCTTCTGACACAAGTCCGTATATAGCACCTACGGGACGATCTGTTCTGCGCAAATAGTCATAAGGCACATTTTGTTCGTCCATGAATACTACTTTAGAGTAATTTACACTCCAGTTTGCTGTAACATAATAATTAAAGCCTCCAATGTTATTCTGATATGTTGCAGACAACTCTAAGCCCGAATACTGATTTTTACCGATATTTTCGTCCGGATAGTTTAATCCTATCAACTGTATCGTTTTGCCTCTTTGGCGCATCAGGTCAAAATAATTGTCGTGATAATAATCGGCAGTAACCGAAAGACGATTCTTAAAGAAACTGGCATCGACTCCTACATTGAGCTTATGTGCTCTTTCCCACGATATATTGGGGTTTGCCAATGAGTTATTTACTTCGCCGATACCGTTAGACGCTTGTGAATACCAAATAGCATAAGCTGATCCGTGATTATAGTATAACCCGTTGTTGATATCGTTGGTATATTGCTGCCTCCATGCGAAATAACCGGGAGACGAGTTTCCTGTTTCGCCATATACTCCACGAAGTTTAAGCTTGTTCAACCAACTCACTTGAGACAAAAAGTCTTCTTTGCTGATGTCCCATCCCAAACCAAAGGCGTAGAATGTTCCCCATCTTTTATCGGGAGCCAATCTGTTGGAATAACTTCTTGTAACAGAAACTTGAGCAAAATATTTTTGCAGATAGTCATATTTTCCTTCTACGTTGATATTGACCGGTTTTTCGGGTAATAAATAGTTATCCAAGATTTCGCCTACGTCTCCAAAGATATTTCCTTCGATGCTATGCGTTTTATTTATCAACTTTTTGTAATTCAATGCTATCTGTCCATACATCGATTGATAATTAGATACACCTACAAAGTTATTCGACTGGGTATTGATAGTTCCAAATCGTTCGTAACCACCACCTGTTCCGTCAGGATAGGGTGTGTACTTATACACCGGCTCTTGTTTCTTGCGTACCAATGCACTGCGGCTCTGAAAAGCTACACTTCCTACTGCACGAGCCGACAAGCCTTCGAGCAACCAGTTCATATTGTGGTCTAGTGTTATATTTCCCCAGCCGTCGCGAGCTATATCTTGGGTATAACCGGAGCTAATGCTACGAGCCATCAAGTTTTGAGTATTCAAGTTATTTCCTCCAAAAGAACCATTGGGGTTGTAAATAGGGTATGCACCGTTTGCGGTAGAATAAAGGTTATTCATAACTTCGCCCCATCCGTTTCCGGGTTGGTTTCCTTCTTCGATACGCCCTATTACGGTTGCTCCCATCTTTAAGTTATTTACTACATCTACATTTATTTTTGAGGTAATCATGTAGCGATTATACTTAAGATTGGTATTGTAGCTATTTTCCGAAGACTCTTGAAATAATCCATCCTCTGACATATATCCGAGATTCACAAAATACTGGGCTACCTTACCCCCACCTGTTGCATTTACATTGTATGACTGTATCGGAGAGCTCTTTTTTAGGACTTGATTGTACCAGTCGACATTAGGATGGGTATACGGACTTGTTCCGTTACGGAATTTTTCGATGTCAGCCGAACTGTAGATAGGTTTCTCTCCATCGTTTACTCTTGCTTCGTTGAGTAGGTAGGCATATTGGTATGAAGGCAGTGCTTTGGGCACTTTTATAGGTTCTTGTACTCCATATCTACCTGTAAACGAAACTTGAAATCCTCCCGCTACAGGCTTTTTGGTGGTTATATACAATACTCCACGAGAACTTCTACCTCCCAAAAACATCGACGACAAGGCATCTTTTTGCATAGAAACAGACTCTATACTTTCGACATCCAAATTAAAGAGGTTGCTTTGAAACCCGTCTACTATAACAACAGGTGAAGTAGCTCCCCTCGATATAAGGCTAAATTGAGATGTATTGTCGCTATAGCCCGAATTTGCATCAATGGGCTGATGACCAATATAGGCATTATCATCCACTCCTGATGATGTAAAAATATCCCTTATTCCTTTGTTTTGCGATATATTTAATCCCGGCATCCGACCTACAAGTGCAGGTATTATGCTGTGCGACATGGTCGAAGCTATTTCTTCGGAATATATGGTTGAGGCTGACCCCAAATAACTAGTCTTATCAACCGTTTTACCAAATGGTACATCGAGCGTTGCAGGATTTTTTAGTTTTTTATCGATCAAACTCACTTTAAACACTTTACCTTTTTTTATTTGCAGAGGAATCTTTATTTCCTTTACCAAATAATCGGGATGAGAAAGCATTAGTGATTTCCCATATACAGCATCAAGGTCAAAAGTACCTTCGTCAGACGTTGTTGCTTTGTAATCGCTATTCTTTACAGATATCTCTACGTTGGGTATAGGGTTGCCATACTGGTCTGTGATAATGCCCGAAATCTCCGAAGCATTGGCGGGTGCTAAGTCTTGAGCATAACCTACTTCATACACCGACAACAACGATATAAGTATAAATAAGAAATAGTTTTTGCTAATTCTTTTATATATTGTATTACACATAGATTCTGGTTTTAATTTTAATAATTGTCTCATTATCATTTGCAAATAAGATTATATACAAATGGTTCTATCGGTTTTACACCTCCACCCGGATTTTGTGTTGCATCTGTTTTATGCTGTTCGTCATAGTCACTTACATATTTGGTTTTATCTCCGTTTACGAAATAATACTTTATGGAAGTTATAGTCTCACCTTGAGGCACATTGAAATAGGCTTCGGACCAAAATGTCTTACTATATGTGAGCCCATATTCCGAATCCTTTTTCATTTTTGTTTTTTCCGATATTTCATCCATTTTATAGGTGTTGCCTTTGTCGGTTACTGCCACAGCATTCATGTACACATTATTTACTTCGCCCATTAAATCGTTGGTATAATAGTCTCCAACATACTTAAATGTGAGAATGTCATTTTGGGTAGCTGTACCCGGAGAAACCTGGTTGAAATGGTATTCGCAAAAGTCAATAACATCGCCTTCTCCGTCTGTTACATCAAAGCAATCGCCCCAAATAACCTTCCAACGGTCTTCGTCGGAGCCTAAACCATCGTCTGCATGATTTACAAAGAAGCCTACCTTAACTCTTAGATTATCGGGTCCGGTTTTTACTTTTATCCTTACTTTGATGTACAAATTGATATTATTGTAAATAGTCCATGAGTCTTTTGCCTGAAATGCGTACCATTGCATATCGTCTAACACATTCTGTGTACGACCACCTACCGTATTTAGTAGAGCCTGATCCCAAGTAAGTCCCGGCTTATTTTTGGGAGATGTAGTCAACAGTTCCATAGGTCTCAATACACCTATATCATTCCATAATTCCCAAGTTACCTCTGCATTTTTGCCTTCAGTCCACGACTTTGGAGCCTGAAAAGCAATAATCAATTTGTCTGTTTTCTCTTCATTTGCGATAGCCTTTACATAAAACGTAAAGTTTGCATATTCGCCCGCCTTTACTGAACTTGTATTATTGATCACCGACGATTTGATGTCTTTATATTCGTCATCAAAATATGCACCATGATCAGTAAGCAAATCAAAGCCACAAGCAATAAAGAGAATTATAATCAGCGTTGCAGAAAAAGCCCGCAATAGCAGCCGTTTATTTATTTTGTTTTTCATCAGATTCACATTAAATTAATTAGTCACTCTTTTTAGCACATAGGTGTATACATTGTTGTGGCAACCCGGTACAAAAGACAGGGTTATTTGCCTTTCGCCGTTCACTATCAGGTATTCAATGGTTGACACATTGGCACTTTGAGAACTTTCTTCTTTAAATGTAAGTTTAGCCGGATATTGAGGATCATCAATATCCCACGTGCCATTTTTGCGGACTACAAACGGTAGATAATTATCTATTTTATAGGTTTTATCGGCGTTAAAGGTGATCATGAATGCACTAAAATCCATTGCTTTAGTGATATCCAATCCATTTCTTGAAGCTTGACCGATAGTCCATTTCCCTGAGAGATCTTTATTAAATTCGTCGGTCGAATAATCATTCGAATCTTTGAATCCACTACAAGAGCTAACTATACTTGCCAAAAGTAAAAGCAGGACGGCAAGCTTTATATTCAGTATTTTCATAATAAATCGGTTATTATATTTAAGAATACATTTTTCATATATTATAGTTCGGATTTTGTATTAATCCAGGCAACTTTATTGTTTCGCGGTATGGAATGGGCCAGAAATACATCGCTTTTCTGAAAGTACGTTTACGTACATTGAATCTCTTGTACACTCTGCCTCCGCTTGCTGCCATACGGGGTTCCAATCCGGTCATCTGCTTGTTGTCGGTTTCTTCGGCTATTTTCCATCGCCTTACATCCCAAAACCGTTGTCCTTCTATGGCAAATTCGATCCGTCTTTCGTTTTGTATTGCTTTACGCATTTCCAAACGGGTCATATTGGGTTTCAACCCAAACATGTGTGCAGAGTTCATAGGATCGTCGGTGATATTTATACCTCCACGTCTTCTTATTTGTTTCAGTGCAACATATGTTTTTTCGTCTGCCGGTACAATCGAACTTTCGCCTTGTGTGGTGATGGCAAATTCGTTCATAGCTTCTGCGTACATCAACAGGATCTCTGCATAACGAATAACCGGTGTTTGCTGTGGTCCTCCATGTACTGTATTGGCTGCCAAGTCGCGGTTCACCATTTTATTGATATAATAACCGGTAGGTGTACCTTGATGTACTGCATCTTTGCCACTGGAGGTACCATCGGCATTGAGAGCAATAGTTATAGCAGAAGGTGAACCCGACTGTGATTGTAGGAATAGACCATCATATAGGACGGTATTACGCAAACGAGGATCTCTGTTCTTAAATGGATCTTCGGCATTGTAACCCGATGCAGGATTGTCTATCGGTAAACCGTTATTCATGGGGAATGCGTCTACCAATTCTTGGTATATATAACCTCCCCCCGATCCGTCGCGGCTTGGTGGTTGAAACCAGCTCTCTCTAGCCCGATCTTTCTGACTTCTATCTTCTAGTATAGCTTCTACAAATGGTCTGCTAGCTGCATATTCTGTTTTTGCAGCCATAAATTGAGCATAAAATCCATATCCGGGCTCAGGTCGATTATCATTTAGAGGATCGGTCTGCAATTCAAATAAACTGTATTGCCCCAATTGTATAACGGCATACGCTGCGTCCATGGCTTCTTTCCAACGTTCGGCTTTATAATCGGGATAACCCAAAAGTTCTGCGGGACAATTTGTTCCGGCTACTATATCATTATTACCGTTGAACAAGGGGCTGGCGGCATATAACTTAAGCCTTGCTATGAGGGCTTTACATGCTCCGGCACCTACACGTCCGTACAATCGTCCGGATGGTCTTGTCGCAAGGTCTTTTTCTGCTACTTGCACCTCTTTTACAATGTATTGCAGACAAGCGTCATAAGTATCGCGCGTGTCTTTCATTTTGTCATTTTCGTTGTAAACGGTATCACCTATCAAGGGTACTCCTCCGTAGTGCCTTAGCATAATAGAATAATACCATGCACGTAAGAACCTGGCTTCGGCTTTGAGGCGGGTTTTTAACCCCGTTTGAATCGGTGTTTTTTCGATTCCCCGAAAGAAAAGATTCACTTTTCTGATGTTTTCGTAAGGAATTCTCCAGGCATCGTCCGATATAACAACCGGATTTACTGTTCCTGTTGCAAACTGCAAGTCGGCTGTTACTTTTGAGGAAGTCTTGTACTCTGCCTCGTCGCTGGCTGTTTGAAGTCCGCCCAAATTCTCGTTATCTCTCGAAAATCGATTGCCACGAGTGTCAAAGCCTATTTGTCTGTAAATTTCATTCAAAAACCCTTCGGTTAGGGCACTGTCTCCAAAGACTTTTTCATAGTCGAGGTCTGTTGTTACAGTTTCGTCAAGAAAGCCGGCATCCTTACAGGAAAAACCTCCCCATACGACTATTATCATCACCAAGAATGAATAGATAATACTTTTCATAAGCAAATAAAGGTATTAGATTAAAAAAATGTTTTTTCTTCGAAAGACTATCTATCTCTCAGACAGATAGTCTCATTTGGTTTTAGGTTGTTTTTGTAATAATTTGTTTTTTTAATATTAAGGTTGGTATACTTGGTTTGTTTTTGTTTATATACCCCATTCTTTATTGGGGTTTTCGCCCATGTACAGTTCGAGAGTTGCTCCCTCTGCGATAGACGTAAAATCTATATAGCTGTTTTTGTACTCTTTTCCGTTCAGCACAGCTTTTTGTATGTATATGTTTTGAGGAGAGTTGTTATGGGCTATTACGGTAAATTTACCTCCTTTAAAATATTTTGAATCTAACTTATATTCTACTTTATCAAAAACAGGGCTTGTTATCTCAAAACGTGTGTCTCCGGGGCAAATTGGATATATGCCTGTAGAAGCCAAAATATACCATGCCGACATTTGTCCTACATCTTCATTTCCCACGATGCCCTCTACTTTGTTTCCATACGCTTTGTTGCAAATATGACGTGTCCATTTTTGAGTTAACCACGGTTGACCTAAACGGTTGAATAAAAAAGGAATATGATGCACAGGCTCGTTTGCATGGTTATAATACTCGTTCCACAACATATTTTGAGGAGTCTTCTCAAAAAGGCTTATTAAGTCGGCGGTAACTTTCTCTTTCCCACCCATCAGTTCAACCATACCGGGTACATCGTGAGGTACAAACCAACCTTGCTGATAGGGGTTAGATTCTATACATCCGTACCACTCTTTTAGGCGGGCATTTTCAACCCATTTTTCCCAAGACCCATCAGTTTTGCGAGGACGGAACCATCCTTTTTCTTTATCAAAAATATTTTTGTAGGCTTGTCCTTTTTCAAGAAACAATTTCTCGTCGCTTGCTTTGCCCATTTTTTTAGCCATCTGCGATATACACCAATCGGTGTAAGCATACTCAAGTGTATTAGAAATACTGAGCGGAGGTCCGGTATAACCAAGGCTATCGTTTCCAAACTTTTGGGAGGTATTTTGAGCATACTCGTAGGCTTTGTTCATATCGTAATTACGAATGCCTTTGACATAGGCATCTGCCAAAACCGACAGTGCAGGATTGCCAATCATACAACCCGAATAGGAGTTTAGCATCTCCCAACGTTCGAAATATTTGCGTCCACTCTGATCAGCAAGCGAAATCAACGAATTTAACTGGTCGTTAACCAACTCGGGATTGACAATGGTTTGTAAGGGAAATTGGCTGCGAAACACATCCCATCCGCTAAATATAGTACGCTTTGTAAATGCCGAATCGGTATACACTTTATTATCTCCGCCTACGTAACGCTTATCAACGTCTGCGTATATGCGGGGATCTATCATTGTATGATAAAGAGCTGTATAGAAAATGGTTTTCTGATCGTTGGTTCCTCCGTCAATTTTTATTCGTCCAAGCTCCTGATCCCATTTTGCCTTTGCCTCATTGCGTATTTGGTCGAAATCTTTATTTGCAATTTCTGCCTTAAAGTTCTTTTCAGCCCCATCCATGTCAACAAAAGAGATTCCTACTTTTAGTACAACTTGCTCGTCTTTTTTTGTAGCAAATTCCGAGAAAAAACCGAGATGTTTTCCTTCTATCTCTTTCTTGTCTGTGATAACACTACTTTCGGAAACTCTTTTTAAATAAGGGATGCTTGTTACATCATCTCTCTTGCGTTTCCAGTTATCGGGTATATCGGCACTCCAAAATCCATAGTTTTTCAACGGTTTACTAAACTGTGCATAAAAAAACACCGTATAGTTGGCATTGCCATCGCCATTACCCCATCCGCCCCCTTCGGGTGTGCATTTCATCCATCCCTGTATAGTATTGTCATCTAATACCTTAACGTATTGGCTTGTGGACGTACCTCCTACTCTTCGGGCTAAATCTATTTGTATCCTCGATTGATTGTTTTCGGGAAATTTAAACCTTAATATTCCACTGTGAGGCGCTGCTGTTGCCTCGACCTTAATATTGTAGTCAACCAATTCTGTCGAATAATATCCGGCTTTAGCTACTTCCGATTGTTTGTTGTATGCTGAACGATAGCCTGTTATGCTTCCGTCTTCTTTACCGGCTATTTTTTTGAGTTCTCCGGTAGTTGGCATTACCAAAAAGTTACCCAAATCGCCAAACCATCCCACTCCGCTCATTTGAGTGAAAGCAAAACCCTCGATAGTTTTATGTTCGTAGCTGTAACCCGGCGAATTATCGCCACCGGTTATTGTATTGGGACTAACCTGAACCATCCCATATGGAGTTGTTGCACCTGGAAATGTTTTGCCCAAACCATGATATACTCCTGCATCTCCAACGCTGGTGCTAGCCCCTATGAAAGGATTAACATAATCAGAAAAGGGATAATCCTTTACGGGAACAGTTGTAGTACAACCGATTAACGTTAGACATAAACTTAGACTTGCAACAAAAATCATTTTCTTTTTATACATAGTATTAGCTTTCAAATATTTTATCTAATGAGGTCTCTTTACCAATAATGTTTTGATACCGAAATGAGGTATTGAAAGGGATATCGTATTTTTATGGATCACTTTCCCTTCTATTTTATTGCCTCTTAAGTCTACTTCTTGGACTTCCGATACGGGAAATCCAAATGTCAACTTTTGAGACTCGGCATCCCCTTTTGTATTAAATAAGCGGACGATCAAATTATCGGCATCTGCTTTAAATGCTGTTACTTCATAACCACTAGTGCCTGTATCAAAGTAAGATTTGTTTACCAAAGCCGTTTTTTGATGGTAGGATGTTATTAAGGGTTCGTTCCATTGGTTGCTTTCGCCCGATATCTGTGCCTGATTCCAATTACCGGAATGAGGGACAACGGCATATTTTATTTTCGATGGTCCTGATATTTTATAGTCAACACCCCACAAACCCACACCCGAATATTGGGCGGTGAGGCTCAATGGGAAATCTTTTCCATACGAATAGGATGTAGTATGATCCGACAACAAGGCAAATCCTGATTTCTGATCTTTATCAACAAGGTCTACCCAATTGAGGATGACATTATGCTTTATACTGTCCCATGTGTCGAAGAATGTATCTTCGAGCTTACTTTCGCACACATCAAAAGGTGCATTTTTATACAATGTGGCAGACTGTAAATTGAGGGGAAACATGATGTTGAGTTTAAACCGATCGTTTGGAAAAGCTCTTTTGTTGCTTGCCCAATTGCTTTCTTGTTTATACTGCCCTATACCTACGTTATGTTTCCAGTCGATAGTCAGCTCAAAATCAATCCGTTTCTGCCCTTTCACTAAGGTTATAATTTGATTATAGGGGTGTGAGGCAATCTCCCCTTCTATCTTCAAGATGGTTCTAAAAGCATTTTCTTCGAGTATTGTTATTTTTGCAGGCGAATCGGTTGTTGAATAAAATTTCTGATCTTCATAAAAATATCCTCTCAACTCACCAAAACTATAAGTGTTGGAGGCATCCATGTATTCTTTATTTCCTTCTTTTTTAGAAATCAAACTTTTGATAGCTCCTCCTTTCGACGGATCTATGACCATTTTATACATCTCGTTTTCCAAAATACAGTTCCCATCCGAAGAATATTTTACAGCAGAATACTTTTCTTGTACCGGCTGCTCCTTTTTCAAACTATAAGTTGCGTAACCAAAAGAGGGAACTTTCGCCTTGAAAATGAGATAGATAGTATCGTTTTTTTGTATAAGAGACGATGGTATCTTTGTTTTTTGGGAGTCATATATGGCGATTTTCTGAGTGTTGTTTATGGCTGCTAAATACACTTCCACCAACTCCGACCTTTGGGATGCCAACGTATTGAAAACCTTTACATATCCTAAATTATCAGAAGATTGCCTATTCTGTATTTCGTACGTTTTAATGGAACTTTGGATCGTATTATCCGAAATATTATTCGTGTTATTTGTCCAAAGACTTATCTCCTCTGCCCAAGTATGCTTCGCATTTAGGCGATTATAAGGCACTATCCACGAATCGTGATGCTGTGCCAGCATTAGAGTACGCCATCCATCGTCGAGCTTTGTTTGTAGAGGCTGGTAATGATTCTCTATATTTGCCATGGCAGCCATTTTTTCTGCCATCACTATTTTGTTTTCGGATATGCGAACTTCTTGAGCCAGTTTTTGAAGTACTTGACTGCCCCACACCAAATTGACTAAGACATCTTCTTGCGAAAAATGCCAGTTATCGTTAGACTTGCCTGTCGATATATTTTCGATATACTCTTTCCAAGTCACATATCTAGAATTGTTCTTTATATTGTTGCTGCTACCAAGCCAGGGTCCGTTTTTCCATCCGGCATCCTGATAGCACATTCCTACGGGATTGCTTATTCCTGCATCAAAACAGCTTTTGAGAAAGGTATCAGAATTTCCCCAAGCTGTTGTTTGCCAGGTAGAGTTATCCTCCAAGCCTTCGCAAGCATATCGAGGTACGGCAAGTATAGATGTTCCGTCTGTACCTATCCAGTTTACCAATTGCCCTCCATGAGCTGCGGTGTATCCACCCCAACATGTATTTGGGCATTTGAGTACCACATACTTAAATCCAAATGATTTTAAGATTTGAGGTAAACTGCTGGTAAAACAGGGTTCTTCGACCGAATATGTGGTAAAAGCCACATCGGGAAAATGTTGATGTATCTTTTTCATCCCGTACTCAAACTGCCTTATCAGGCTCTCGCCCGATATATTGTAGCAATAAGGTTGGCTATATGTGGGATTGGTAAACTCAACACTTTTGCTTGCTGTTATATTTTTGAAGTTAGCATATGCAGCAGGCTCCTTTCTTTTAACGGTATCCCATGTTTCGGGCTCTATTTCGAGTCCGATCCTCCATTCGGGATGTTCCGCCAGTTTGTCTACCATAAATTGGGTTACCCACATCGGATAATGACCGTAGACTCCACCATGATAGCCATCAACAAAATAGGCTTGCTGCTGAGAAAAAGCTTTAATAGATGTAAATACAACTATCAGTATAAAAGCAACAATCTCTTTCATAGTTACTTTTTATTTTGTCTTAACAAGTGTTATCTTTCTTTTTAGCGGAGTATTAATATCATATATCGACGCTAAAAGTAAATCCAACTCGGCTTGCCATGCTTGTCGTATTTCGGGAAACATCGCTTTTGAGTAAAGGTCGCGTCTTCCTCTTAACCAACCATCATTAGCCTTATATTTATCCAAAATTTCGATGGCTTCTCTAGTATCCAAGTTGGTTATACCTTTAGGCAAGAAAAAATTATACTGTACCCATGCGTATTCACGAAAATGACGCTCTATTTCCCAACGCTCTTCGTTCAAGAACATTACCTTTAGTGCCTGTCTGTATTGAGGGGTATTACTAAGAACAGCTAGATTAATGCCTTTTGCGAAATCATTGCCCGACCATACACCTATCTCTTCTGTATCTATTATCAGTTTGTATTTTCCGGTCAAACCTTTTACAGTTAATACTTCTTTGTTCATTTCATCCACAAATGGAACAATACTCAACGCTTCTGCTTGGCTTTTAGAGTTTCCCCATCCACGAGCTATCGTATCCATGGGATATGGGAGAGCATTAGCCAAATAATTAAAAGTGATACCTGTTGATGTTTTTTTCAAATCAGAGATTTCGCAATTTGATGAAGATACAACTGATCCTTTTGAGGCATCAACGGATATATTTGCTACTTCTTTTCCTGCAAATCCTTGAGCTTTAAGGAATAAATATGCCATAACCATATGTCCGTTATTGTCGGGGTGAATGCGGTCATTGCCACAAAGGGTAAACTTAGGATCGTTTTGTTGGAATTTAAGATTAATGTCTGTCATCAATTTATTGAAATCGATAAACTCCCATCCATTACTTTCTGCTGATTTTTGTTGAAAATCAACGATTCTAAGCATTGCCTTATTTTTATTCTTGAAAGGGGTATTTCCTTCAATAACAGCAGTTTCGTCGTAAGGCGAACTTCCCATCAATACAATTCGTGTATTAACCAGACCTTTAAATCTTGCCTCCATCATGTTATAGGCATCATGTGATTCCTTTACTTTTTCGTCTGCAAATTTTCCGGGCTCATCTCCATTGTATTCGAAATAACCCGTATCGTTCATCCCGAAAGTGGTTATCAGGACTGAAGGTCGCTTGCTAAAAACGTCTCCATCGAGGCGTCTTACCATATCGGAAGCTTTGTCTCCTCCAATGCCCATGTTTAAAACAGTTAGCCTCATATCGGGAAAACGTGTCATATAATAGAGCCATATGTATGAATGGTAATGCCCTCCGTCGGTGATACTGTTGCCCAAGAACCCGACTCTGTCTCCGTCTTTGAAAGGTTTTACTTGCTGTGCATTCAAAGACACAAAAAGATGAGATAAAAGTAGAAGAGTAATAATTGTCTTTTTCATAGTATTAGTATATAGTTTTTTTAATGATTCTTCTTAAGGAATGTTATGTAAATATATACAACAAAAAAGCTTACTCCATATTCGAAGTAAGCTTTAGAGTAAACTATTTTAAAATAGATTATAGAATATCATTCTACTAATCAGAATTTTATAGCAATTTCATTTTTATGTTTTGGTAAACTAATTAGAGGATGTTTTGTAGGATAAAGTGCCTATTTTTTTTATTTCCTCTTCAAAATTTTCACTTTCAATCAAGGCTTTTCCCTTTACCTTACTCTTGTAGTTATAGATTGTCTGAATAGAATAACGTAAAAACGCCGCAATCTGATTGACATCGATAATTCCTAACCTAATAAGTGCAAAAATCCGGAGTTCGGTATTCAGTTCATCTTTTTCGAGCTTATAGCGTTCTTCTTTTTTGAGTAGTCCATTAAATTCTTCAACAAAATCAGGATATATTTTAAAGAATGCTTTATCGAAGGTTCGATACAAATCTTCCATATCTTTTTCCATATTTCGAGTGGAGGACGTCAAATTATAGAGATCCTCAATTTGTCCGGCTTTAATTTTACGATTTACATTTTTGCGGTAATCATCCAACTTATCGATATAGACAGCGCATTGATTCATAAAGTAGCCAATATATTTCTCTTTTATCAGATTAGATTCATCTAATTTTTGATTTATATTAGCTAACTTTCCATTCATTACCTTCAGGTTTTTTCGTGCTTTGGAAACTATTTTTATCTGCTTATAAATAAAATATAATGCTACGGCTAACACAATTACAAATAAACTGATAAGTATTGCATATATCCTAAGATTTTGTTGCTGCTGCTCTATCTTAGTCAAATAAGTATGTTCTATAATAGGTTGTACACGAGTTATGAGAGTATTTCTAAAACGTGAGTTATAAAAATTTGCATCGCTGAGAGCTGCCCCAATGTAGTTGTAAGCTCTATTAACGTCTCCTTTGTTATAAAGATTTATTGCCAAAGCCAAAAGAGCTTCGTTTTCTTTCACCGCAAGTCGTGTATCTGTTATAGCAGCCAAAATAAGAAACTTTTCTTCTAATTCGCTATTCTTCAAATATTTGTTTATCACAGCAAGGCTCATAGCCGACATGGCATAACTATGCGTGTGAGGTTCTTGTTTCGAAAATATTTCTGTCAGTATTTTGCAGGATTCGCCATACCTTCCTTCGTCTTCAAGTTTAAATGCCAGTTCTTTCATGTACATATCCGAACCATTGCCCAAATATGACATAATACTATCGCGACAGTTCATTTTTTGGGTCAAATACTTATCTCCGTATTTGGGATCATCGGTATATTTTATAAGATTTTCGTAATAGCGGATATATGCCCAACAGTACATAACTTTTAAATGTCCGGGAAGTTCTTCGAGCCTTATACTGGTTAAGACTTCTGATGCCTGTGTAAACAGACCCGACAAAGACAACACAAAGGAGTATTGCAATTTGCTTTGAGACAAAAACTCTTGATTATTTAACTTCTCTGCAATCTCTATATTCTTATCTATATAGGCTATAGCCGAATCGCATAGGAAGGATTCGTATTCTGAAATAATTTTTTCATTTATACGGAATCTTTGTTCCAACAATAAATCATGATTTAATTTTGACTTAAGGCTGTCTATTCTTACTATTTTCTCATTTGTATAGGAGGGGCGTTCCAAGATGGTTTTATCCAAAACTTGCAACAAAGAGTCAATTTCAGTTTTAGAATATAAGAATCCCGAAAGATTGTATATGATACAAAATAGGAGAAGTAAAGCTTTTTTCATTATGCAAACTATTTTGTAATGGATTAGAGTCTACGCAAATATAGTATGTTTTGTGCAATTTATAATGCAAAATAAGAGGAAAGGTAATCGAACAATTGAACATTAACTTATTCTGGTCTGATCTTTGCGGTTATGTTAAAAGGATATCTTGTTATCAAAATAGGGTAAAGCAAAAAAGCACATAAAACTAATATTTTATGTGCTTTTTTATTTTGCAGTACTTCTTTAGTAGTACATTATTGGTGGAGAATAACGGATTCGAACCGTTGACCCCCTGCGTGCAAGGCAGGTGCTCTAGCCAGCTGAGCTAATCCCCCTTCTTCTAATTGGTGAATGTGATAATTAGTTAATTGATAATGTTGTTTTACATTTTCTTATTCTCTAATTGGCATATTGACAAATTATAAGTGGTAGTCCCAGGCAGAGTTGAACTGCCGACCTCTACATTATCAGTGTAGCGCTCTAACCAACTGAGCTATAGGACTGGCTTGTTCTTTTTCTAGCGCCTGAAACTGTGTGGCTACAGCTTCTTTTTTGTTCTCTTATTTTGTTTGGTTGTACTTTTTCTGAAACTTCTTATTATGACATTAGACATCGGGTAGAGATTCTTCTTGCTCTCTTAGACAAGGCTTCTCCAGAAAGGAGGTGTTCCAGCCGCACCTTCCGGTACGGCTACCTTGTTACGACTTAGCCCCAGTTACTAGTTTTACCCTAGGACGCTCCTTAACGGTTACGTACTTCAGGTACCCCCAGCTTCCATGGCTTGACGGGCGGTGTGTACAAGGCCCGGGAACGTATTCACCGCGCCATGGCTGATGCGCGATTACTAGCGAATCCAGCTTCATGGAGTCGAGTTGCAGACTCCAATCCGAACTGGGAATGGCTTTCGAGATTAGCATCCTATCACTAGGTAGCGACCCTCTGTACCATCCATTGTAACACGTGTGTCGCCCCGGACGTAAGGGCCGTGCTGATTTGACGTCATCCACACCTTCCTCACAGCTTACGCTGGCAGTCTTGTCAGAGTCCTCAGCTTGACCTGTTAGTAACTAACAATGTGGGTTGCGCTCGTTATGGCACTTAAGCCGACACCTCACGGCACGAGCTGACGACAACCATGCAGCACCTACACATCTGCTATTGCTAGAAAGAGTGTTTCCACTCCGGTCAGATGCATTTCAAGCCCGGGTAAGGTTCCTCGCGTATCATCGAATTAAACCACATGTTCCTCCGCTTGTGCGGGCCCCCGTCAATTCCTTTGAGTTTCACCGTTGCCGGCGTACTCCCCAGGTGGATTACTTATCGCTTTCGCTTAGCCGCTTATTGTGTATCACAAACAGCTAGTAATCATCGTTTACGGCGTGGACTACCAGGGTATCTAATCCTGTTTGATACCCACGCTTTCGTGCTTCAGCGTCAGTTATAGTTTAGTAAGCTGCCTTCGCAATTGGGGTTCTTCGTGATATCTATGCATTTCACCGCTACACCACGAATTCCGCCTACTTCAAATATACTCAAGGATCCCAGTTTCAACGGCAATTTTAAGGTTGAGCCTCAAACTTTCACCGCTGACTTAAGGTCCCGCCTACGCACCCTTTAAACCCAATAAATCCGGATAACGCTTGCATCCTCCGTATTACCGCGGCTGCTGGCACGGAGTTAGCCGATGCTTATTCGTACAGTACTTGCAATAAGGGACACGTCCCTCTTTTTACTCTTGTACAAAAGAAGTTTACAACCCGTAGGGCCGTCGTCCTTCACGCGACTTGGCTGGTTCAGACTTTCGTCCATTGACCAATATTCCTCACTGCTGCCTCCCGTAGGAGTCTGGTCCGTGTCTCAGTACCAGTGTGGGGGATAAACCTCTCAGTTCCCCTATCCATCGTGGGCTTGGTGGGCCGTTACCTCACCAACTACCTAATGGAACGCATGTTCATCTTCTACCGATAAATCTTTAACAGTGGTGCCATGCGGCATTGCTGTGTTATGGGGTATTAATCCGAATTTCTCCGGGCTATCCTCCTGTAGAAGGTAGATTGCATACGTGTTACTCACCCGTGCGCCGGTCGTCAGCAATGTATTGCTACATCCTGCTACCCCTCGACTTGCATGTGTTAGGCCTGTCGCTAGCGTTCATCCTGAGCCAGGATCAAACTCTTCTTTGTATATTCTTTTTTATATATTCGAAGGGTCCGTCGTTTTACTCTTTAGGAATCTTAGATTCTGAGTTGAACTTTCTTTCAGTTCTACCCGTCTAATGCTTTATTTTATGCTTTTTTATTGTATCATCTTGTCAAAGATCTCTTTCTTTTTTCCTTCCTTCTCTTGGAAAGCGAGTGCAAAAGTAATGCAAACTTCATTACAATCCAAATCTTTTAAAAGGTTTTTTGGAGAGAAAATGGAAACAAAAGACAAACAGCATACAGGACAGGTCATTACAATATCAATAAAA
>JAVBJR010000745.1:0-36324 GCA_031546965.1 Dysgonomonas sp. | reverse complement strand
CGCACCCCCACTGCACATATTTTTCTAGCCGAATGAGTATTGTAGTCAAACCATACACCTGTAGCACCCGGTGCCCGTTCGGCTTTTAAACCATAATGCAAAAGTGTTTGTATCACCGCTTCTTCCAAATTGCAAACGTATTGCTTCAATGATAGGTGTAAAGCATCTAAATCGACTATCGGATATACTACAATCTGCCCATTGCCGTGATAGGTAATATCTCCGCCTCTGTCTGTTTTATAATAGGTTGCTCCCAAAGCTTTAAGCCGATCTTCTTGAATGAGCATGTTGCCGGTGTTGCCATTACGCCCCAATGTGTATACATGCGGATGTTCACAAAATATCACTTGTTGCAACTCATTTATATGCTCCAAGTAATGGGGTGTATTTTTGGTATTGATCAAATGGGTGAAAATTTCATTTTGCTTGTCCCACGCTTCTTTATAATCGATGGTTCCCCAATCTGTAAATTTCAACATTTTATTGAATTATTTGATTAAACGTGGTTTCTGCCATATAAGACGATCTAACTAGAGGACCGCTTTCTACAAACTTAAAGCCCATATCGAGACCCGACATTTTGTATTTGGCAAACTGGTCGGGGTGGATGTATTCTTTCACAGGAATATGTTTCAATGTCGGTTGCAAATATTGTCCTATGGTAAGTAGTTGGCATCCTGCCTCACGTAAATCGTACATCAATTCTAAAACTTCGTCTTCGGTTTCGCCCAATCCGAGCATAATTCCCGATTTGGTGAAGAATCCTTTGCTTGCTGCATATTTTTGCACCTCCAAGCTCCTGTCGTATCGGGCACGGCTACGTATTTGTGAAGTTAACCGCCTTACCGTCTCCATATTGTGGCTCAATACATCGGGCTTGGCTTCGAATACGATATCAAGAAGATCTGTTTTGCCCTCAAAATCGGGTATCAATACTTCAAGCTTGGTATTGGGGTTTTGTTTTTTTACTTCGGTGATCATTCTTGCCCAATAGTTAGCCCCTTGATCGGTCAAATCGTCCCTATCCACCGATGTTATAACGCAATACCTTAGTTCCATCTTTTTGATGCTGTCTGCGACTTTGCCTATTTCGGACTCATCCAAAGGCAAGGGTTTACCGGTTTTAGTAGCACAAAACTTACACGAACGGGTGCATATATCGCCCAATATCATAAAGGTGGCAGTTTTCATACTCCAACAATGCCCTAAGTTGGGACATTTTCCACTTACACATATTGTATTCAGGCTATTATCCTGAATTAATTTTTGAGTGTAAGCATACTCTTTACCTCCGCCCAGTTTAATCTTTAACCATTCAGGCTTTTTTACTCTTTCCATATATGTATATTTAATCTTAATGTAGAAGCCCCACTCAACCTCCCGAAAGGGCAGGAATTGCAGAAAGGCAGTTTTTTAGCTCCTCCCTTCGGGGCAGAGCTGTTAAGTTTTAAACTTTGTGAGCTTTGTGTTTCCCTTTGTGTACTCTGTGTTAAGAAATTATTTAAACACAAAGAACACTAAGGCTGGCACAAAGAACACAATTATTAGTTTCATAATAGAACTTTACAACCCTGCCCTTCGGAGAGGTTGGGTGGGGCTTCTAAAAGAAATGGTTGTCAAGATGACAACCAAAACTCTATTGCTAACTTCAATTTTAAAACTATGAAAAATACATTATATAAACATATGAACTTATAGTTTAGTTTCATGAATTGTTTCTATATCGGAATAGATACATTTGATAAATGTACCCTTTAAAAAAAATACAGGGCTATAATCATAAAAGGCACAAGTAGTTAACTTATGCCTTTTCGAGAACAACAAAGTATTATTTGACCTAATAAAATAACTCGAGATTAACCATAAAAGTGCTGCCTTTAGCTCCAACAACGGTTGGATAACTTAGATAACCAACAGGCGAATTGTGGCTGTATGTATATTCAGGGTTCACTCTGAATGCTTTATTCTTAAATGGATACCAGTTGAGTCCGGCATTTATTTCCCAAGGGTCGCCATACTCACCATTAATATAAGAACCTACTGTGTATAGTTGTAATTTTTTATCAACCAACATACTGGAGGCTTGAAGCGAGAATCCTTGGTCGAAAAGGCTCGAAACAGGCACTTCTCCTTCGGTTTTGAAACCGGAAATCCATCTTAGATAATATTCGGCATCAAACGAAAAACCTTGATATTTAATACCTGCATTGAATGAAGCCATTTGATATTTGGCTTCCAAAATCTGAGTGTTTTCTCCGAAAGTATTTGCTCCAAAAATATTAGTTCCGTCTGACAATCGTATTTGACTGTTTTCGGGAGCATTCTGACCCGGTTGAGATTGTTTCGTCTCGTTACTTCGGGTAAAAGCTCCTCCCAGAATGGTTGCAATTTTGCGGTGCTTCTCGTAATCACCGAAGGATGCTAAACGTCCAAAATCGTTGGTTGTCCACCATAAAGCGGTCGACCAAGTATTGAAGCCATTATCTAACTGTCCGGCATCGACCCCAAGTTGACTCAAGTTATTACCGAGCATCGTTTTATAGTATAATCCGTTGACTATCTCTCCTTGTACCCATACGCCGGTTGTAAACGAACCTCTGAAAAACTCTTCAGCCATAGGTCTGGCATCCTGACGCAGCCACGAAGGCCATTGTCCAAACAGCGAACGGCTGGTAGGAAGTGCTCCTACACCGGCTCCCACATCGAAATACTTATTGAATCGATATTGCAAGTTACCCCCTATAACAACTTGAGCGCCTAGTCCCATATTGGAGTTAGATGTCCAAGTATAAAGGAAATACCTAAAGTTAGGATCAAATACCCATCCCTTGAAATAGAGCGATACTTTTTGAAGCTGAACATCATTACGCTTGGCTATGTCATGAGAGTTTCCAAAAGCATCTGTATAGGAATCACTTAATCCACCCTGATTGAGGTATCTAGCTGTAACATAGGGTGAAAAAGTAAAAGTACCTTCTTTTTTATTCACCAATAGAAATCCCTCTCCGGGCTTATGCTCCGTTTGGGTACTGTCGCCCTCAATAACGGGATTAGACGATATTTGCCCCAATAGAGGCGTAATAGATATAATACCCGATAGTAGAAGCGCGAATATAAATTTATGCTTCATAATGTTTATTTTTGTGATGAGGTTAAAGCACACAGAACTTTGCACCCTCGTCTAAATTTATTCTTTAATATTAGCTTTTTCCCAAGCTCTTACTTTTATACGGGCAGCATCAAAAAGACGTTCATAATTTCCCTTTCTAACTTTTTCGCTTGCTTCCGGAGTCAGTACTTTCCAAAGGGGAGCATACATTTCGTAGACACTCATGTAAGCTTCGGCATTGGCGGGTGATACCACATCTGACCCAAATAAAAAACGGTCGGGAAATTTATTGATTATCTTAGCTGTTGCCTCAATTGTTTTGGGAGAGGCTACAATATACTTGGCTACTTCGTCCCACGAAATATCGAAGTAAACATGTGATAGAGCGGGGTCATTCAGCATTTCTTCTACAATTTCGATCTGATTGGGTGCTCTTTCGACATCGGTCGATTGAGATTCAACAGGGTGTACAATGCGTCCAAGACCAATATGTGCCCAAATAATGGTGGCATCAGGATGGCGTTTGAACAACTCCTTTGTATCGTTAAGATAAACAGGTCTAAATTTACCTTTCGACATAGGCATATCAATATCGTTATGCAGAATAGATATTAAACCTACTTTTCCGGCTAAAGTAAATATGCTGTCTAATGCCGGATTTGTGAGACTGGCACCTTCTCCTGCTACTTTTGACGAAACAAACTCTTTATGAATAGAAAACTCACCAATTCCTGTAAATACACCGGGAAAAGTTCTCAATACGCGCTCTATATGGTCTGCTGCATACATGTCGCTAGGATTAAAGCCTGTAATCATCGGATCGAATCTGGCTTGTTGTTCCTTGCTAAGCGATTTATATTGCATAGCTATATAAGCGTCTGTAAAAGAATAGTAATATAGAGGTGCATCTGTTTCCAAATAATAACTTGGCGAAAATTTGCCTGAGTTTTGGTAAGACCATTGTTGTTCGAGTGGAATTCCGAACAATGCCGATCGTCCCACTTTATTCCCCATAATGGAGAGAAATTCTTTTGCTGTAATTCCTTTTTGAATGTAGTTTGTTAGATGAAAATGGCTATCATTAAACAGATAGTTATCGGACGATTGTTTGTTTTGTCCTTTACTTTGAGTTGTTGACAGTAATATGAAAACCAACATCAAAAAGTATGAATATAAATAAGTATTACGGGTTTTCATTTGTATTTGTTTTTTTATGAAAATTATTTATTTCGAATATTTTTATAATGACTCGCCATTGCGAAGAGTGAATCACTCTACCTTTCGGCTTCACAATGACGAGTCAATATAGGGTATGTTGTTTGCAAAGAATATTATTTAGGGCTAACCAAATATGGATTAACTCCCAATTCTTTTACGATCTCATAAATTGTTTTTTGTGCTTTAACACTATTCCCGGCTGCATTAAGCGGAGGAGAAATAACAGCGATACCAAATTTACCGGGGCATACAGCTATAATACCACCTCCAACACCACTCTTACCGGGTAGCCCTACGGTGAACAACCATTGTCCTGAATCGTCATACAATCCGGCAGTACTCATAACCGACATGGTAAACGCTGCCGATTCGGGCGATACTACTTTCTTTTTGGTGATAGGGTTTGTACCTCCGTTAGCCAGTGTAGAAGCCATTATAGCAAGATCTTTGGCATTTACGTTGATAGCACATTGTTTGGTATATATATCGGTAGCTTGTACCGGATCAAAATACATGCGTCCGTAGGCAAGTAAAAGGTGTGCTATAGCTTGGTTACGTAAATTATCTCCTGCTTCGCTCACATATACAGGTTCGTTTACATACAGTTGACTACCTGCAAAATCGCAATGCGTTTGAAGGATATTCTTCCATTTGGCAATAGAGTCTGCACCGTTAATCATACTAACGGCTGCAATAGCTCCCGGATTTACCAAAGGGTTGATTTCTTTACCTTTTTGTAATTCAATAGCAATTATCGAATTGAATCTAAGACCTGTAGCATCAACTCCAATTTTGTCCATTACAGCTTTTGCGCCTTGTTCTTCAATTACACGTGCAAGGGTAAATACTTTAGATATAGATTGGATAGATACACGATCGTCAAGATCGCCTTTTGTATAGATTTTTCCATCTACAGTAACTATGGCTATTCCGTAGATATCGGAATCTACCTTAGCTAATTCTTTTATGTAGTCGGCATTTTTGCCCTCTTTTGTATTTTTGAGCTTAGTATAAGCTTTATCAATAGCGGCTTGGTAAGGAAAATCGACACTATTTACCACTTGGGCTATAGCATTCGATGGGCTGGCTAGTAATAAAA
Source organism: Dysgonomonas sp. (assembly GCA_031546965.1). Classification (GTDB taxonomy): domain Bacteria; phylum Bacteroidota; class Bacteroidia; order Bacteroidales; family Dysgonomonadaceae; genus Dysgonomonas_A. The sequence continues at coordinate 30,898 of JAVBJR010000745.1, read as the reverse complement.
CTGCAATCAATACATTAATCAATAGAAATGATATTGTTTTCATAATTATTTACTTATAAAATGATTGAGAAAAATTGTATTTGAATGAAACTTGGATTTTAGACGCATTTGCATCCCATCCGTCATTGAAATTTTCGCGCGATCCCCATTGGTACTCTATACCTGTTGTTACGTTCTTAACGGGGCTGTACAAAATGTTGGCTGCAATATATTGACCTCTTTTAAAGGCATCATTAGCTTGTCCGTCCGAGTTATCAATGTTTACTAAAGAATATCCTAGAGATGAAGAAAATTTCTCGTTCCAATTATGATCTAAAAATGCTACTACGCCCAGCACAGGTAGAGCAACTCCTTCGACAGGTGATGTTACATTGCCCGGATTCTTTTTGATACCTACGTCTACAGGAGCATCGTTCATGTAGTTTTCAATACCTTCGCCGTATACAACTTGACCTCTGAAAATACTTTTACTTCCCAATTTGAGGTTGGTACTAAGGTTTAAACCCCATGCTAATGCATCTCCCGACAAATTGTAGGCATCGTTGTTTTGATCCTTCCATTCTATTTTTCGTAGAATACCTGCAAGTTCAACATATCCCCATTTTTCGGTTCTTCTATACTCTGCCGATAAGTCGGGTAGTGCAAAACGCATGGCTACATTGTCTAGTTCAACACGATCGCTATAAACGCCTTGGTCTCCACTGGCTCCGGGTTTTTCTAATGCCACAGCAAAGTGATTATTGCCTTTGTCGGCAAAGTACCGCACTTGTATGTTGCGGAAAAACACCATTCCGTTTGGTCCCCAATATTCTAAAGTATTTGGAAATACATCGATATCCATAAATGGGCTCCAAGTTTGTCCTGCACCAAAATGTCCGAGTTCAGCATAAGCATGACGCAACCTGAATGTCGTTTGCCCTGCATCAACACCTGTTCCAAATAATTCAAATTCAAACTGTGTTTTCAGTTGACCCAATGGAGTAGAGACGTAATTTTTGAACCCCAATCTAGTTTGGCGCACAGAAGCAAAATAGTTTCCATCCGGTCCATACTGATTGTCATAAGAAGGTAATTGAGTTGGTCTCATTACATCGTACCAATTCTGGTTAATTTGATTGAAATTATAGCCCGCATCTAACATGATGTGTCCATAAATATCCATCGTTTTCTCCTTTTCTTCCGGTTGGTCTTGCGCATGCAACATACCGGCAAAGGATATTAAAGCCATAATAAAGAATGGCTTTAATAGACGATTGTTAAAAGTAATGTTCATAATAAATAATTTTTTAATCAACAATTCTTTATTTTATATAAGTCTCGAATAAACATATAACAAATTACCTTTTTGTATTTTATTTAGTTTATGTACTTAATTAGTATTAAAACATACTTAAGATAAAATAGTTTTGCAAAAGGAAATTTTATTTTAAGGATTGGGAATCTTATCCATGCCGTTTTGTGCTTTATTTCTTTATAATTCACCCTTCCGGACTGGAACAATTATTAGATAGTTACAAGGTTGTTTGTATCCTCAAAATACTTACCTTTGCACCTCGTTTAAAAACAAAGAAGATAATAAGTACATGCTGATAGTTGAGTCACTGAAAGTTGAGTTTGGAGGAAAAACTCTTTTTGACAATATAAATTTCATTATAAACGCAAAAGATCGTATAGCTCTTGTGGGTAAAAACGGTGCCGGAAAAAGTACCATGCTTAAAATACTTGCAGGGGTAAACAAAAGCTATCAAGGATCGGTATCGGGACCCGAAGGGATGACCATAGGCTATTTGCCTCAGGTTATGCAGGTTTCGGACGATCGGACTGTACGTGAGGAAGCTTCGTTAGCCTTTTCTCAGATTTTTGATTTGCAGGCACTCATTGAGGAAATGAACCGTCAATTGGAGACCCGTACCGATTATGAGTCAGACAGTTATTCGAAATTATTGGACGATTTTACCCATGCTCACGAAAGATTGGCAAATATCGAAGATACCAATTTTGATGGTGAGGTTGAGAAAACACTCATGGGACTTGGTTTTAAACGTGGTGATTTGGACAGACCAACAAGCGAATTTAGCGGAGGATGGCGTATGCGTATCGAACTGGCTAAATTGCTACTTCGTAAGCCCGATATTATGCTATTGGATGAGCCAACCAATCACTTAGACATAGAGTCTATCGGTTGGTTAGAAGATTTTATTACTACTCAAGCAAATGCCGTAGTGCTTATATCGCACGACCGTGCATTTATTGATGCCGTAACTACCCGTACTATCGAACTTACTTTAGGCAAAATATACGACTACAAAGTAAACTTCTCTAAGTATGTAGAGTTGAGAGAAGAACGCCGTCAACAACAAGTGCATGCGTGGGAGTCTCAACAGAAACAAATACAGGAAATTGAAGAGTTTATAGAACGATTTCGTGCTCAAGCGGCTAAGGCTACTTTGGTACAAAGCCGCGTACGTCAATTAGAAAAACTCGATAGAGTAGAGATTGACGAAGAAGACCGTTCTTCGATCCGCATCAAGTTTCAGCCTGCAACCCGTTCGGGTACTTATCCGTTGACGGTTGATATGGTGACCAAAAAATACGACGATTATTTGGTTTTTGAGCATGCCAATCTGATGATAGAACGGGGCGAAAAAATAGCTCTTGCCGGAAAAAATGGTGAAGGTAAATCAACCTTTGTAAAATGTGTGATGGGCGAAACTCCCTACGAAGGTACAATGATGCTCGGTCACAATATAAGCATAGGTTACTTTGCACAGAATCAGGCAGATTTGTTAGACGAAGACTTAACTGTTTTTGAAACCATAGACCGTGTTGCCGAAGGTGATATTCGTACACAAATTCGCAGTATATTGGGTGCTTTTATGTTTAACAGAGACGATTCTGATAAAAAAGTAAAAGTGCTTTCGGGAGGAGAACGTACACGTTTGGCAATGATAAAACTATTGCTCGAACCTGTAAATATGTTGATTCTTGATGAGCCTACCAATCACCTCGATTTAAAGACCAAAGAAGTGTTGAAAAATGCACTTTTAGATTATGACGGAACGGTCATATTGGTGTCTCACGACCGTGATTTCCTCGATGGATTGGTCACAAAAGTATTTGAGTTTTCTGATAAAAAAGTACGCGAACATATTGGTGGCATCAAAGAATTTTTAGCTAAGAAGAGAGTATTGTCTTCTTGAATAGAAATAAGTAGCCAATAATAACGTAATATTTCTTCGTAAATGTCTCAAAAGGTATCTTTTGTGTCGTCATTGCGAACATAGTGAAGCAATCTCTCCAACAAGCAGATTACTTCGTCTTTCCTCACCGCAATGCTCCCCTTGTAGACTTTTGGAATAGCCACTACATCCAAAAGCCTGCTTGCAACTTGCAAACAGGCTTTTGGATGTATAATGATGGATTCTTATTTCACTTCCCAAACTTCACCACTCATCAAAAAGTCATTTAATGTGCGAGTTTTTGTTTTGGCTTGTACATCTTCTATAACTTTTTCTACTTCTTGGTCGTAGCACAATCCCTTTACATTACGAATTACACCAATAGCCATCGGAAATCCATTTTCGGGAGACATAAGCCCCAATTTGAGGTGCAGAATAATATCCGGTGTGCTGGCATCGTGTACCAATACATCGTCGATAGTATAACCATCTTGCCCTACAGTTACCACTTTCAGGTCGAAACCGTCTTGTACTAAGCCTTTGTCCATGTTAGTACCGAAGATCATTTTTTCGCCATGTTTCAACAAAATAGTTCGATCGTCGCGATACGCCTTATCCACTATTTCTTTGTGAATATCGTCATTGAATATCACGCAATTTTGAAGTACTTCTACTACCGAAGTACCTTTGTGCCGTTCGGCTTCAACAAATGCGTCTGTTGTATTTTTTAGATCAATATCAATGCAACGGGCAAAAAATGTACCTCTTGCTCCCAAGGTAAGTTCAATAGGATGAAAAGGATCTTCTACTGTTCCGTAAGGAGAAGATTTTGAAACAAATCCTCTTTCGGAAGTAGGAGAATATTGTCCCTTTGTCAATCCATATATCTTATTATTCAGAAGCAGAATATTTATATCGACATTACGTCTTATGGTATGTATAAAATGATTACCACCAATAGCTAGGCTATCGCCATCGCCGGTAGTGAGCCATACCGATAATTCGGGCTTTGACACTTTCACACCTGTGGCAACAGCAGCTCCCCGACCATGTATAGTATGAAAACCATACGTGTTCATATAATAAGGCAAACGCGACGAACAGCCGATACCCGATATGGCAGCCAACTTATGAGGTTCTATCTGCAAGATTACCATTGCTTTATGCAGACATGTAAGAACAGCATGGTCTCCACATCCGGGACACCAGCGAACATACTGATCGCTTTTATAACTTCTGATGTCGCGAACAACTGGATTAGTTATTGTATCCATTATGTTATTTATTTTTAAAATCTTGTGTAAAAAAGTCAATCAAATTAGATACTACAAAAGGTTGACCATTTACCTTGTTGTATTTAATGATTGGCAGATTATTGAAATGTTCAGCCAAATATCCGGCAAATTGACCATTGTTTTGTTCTGCAACAATTATTTTCCGATACTTTCGAAGTACACTTTCTGTATTTTTAGGTAGGGGACTGATAAAATTAAAATGTGCCAAAGCCACTTTGTTTTCGCCCTTATTCATCTCTTCAACAGCCTCTCTAAGATGACCGTAAGTACCTCCCCAACCCACAATCAGGGTATCAGATTCTGAATGACCTAAGACCTCTAATTCGGGAATAAAATCTGCTATTTTATCTATTTTAGCCTGTCTAGTATTCACCATCTTTTGATGATTATCGGGATCGGTAGATATTGCTCCTGTAGAATAATCTCTCTCTAGTCCGCCAATACGGTGGGTATACCCTTCGGTACCTGCCGGAGCCCAGTAACGAACATTCGTGTCTTTGTTTCGGGCAGCTACAGTCCATTCATCACCTGTATACAAACTAACGTCATGAGGTTTTATAGTCGGATATTTATCAAGATCGGGCAATTTCCATGCCGAAGATCCATTTGCAATATAACTGTCTGTCAACAAAATAACGGGAGTTGTATGTTCTAATGCAATCTTTGATGCCCAATATGCCATATCAAAGCAATTTGTAGGGCTGCTTCCTGCAATTACCACAAGAGGGCTTTCGCCATTGCGACCATATAGGGCTTGTCTCAAATCGGTTTGCTCTGTTTTTGTAGGCAATCCGGTAGAAGGTCCCCCGCGTTGTACATCTATAATCACTAAGGGTAACTCTGCCATAACTGCCAAACCAATAGCCTCACCTTTTAAAGCAAGACCCGGTCCCGAAGTATTTGTTACAGCCAAACTTCCGGCAAAACTAGCCCCGATGGCTATACATATTCCGGCAATTTCATCCTCGGCTTGTACCACTTTTACTCCTAAATCTTTTCTCTTTACCAATTCGTGTAAGATGTCGGTAGCCGGAGTTATGGGGTATGATCCTAAGAACAACTGCAAGTTGGCTTTTTCGGCGGCAGCAATCAAACCAAAAGCTGTAGCCGAATTTCCATTGACATCCATATAGTAGCCTTTTTCGACCTCCAAAGTATCTACCCTATATGAAGAAACTGTTAAGCTTGTATTGTGTCCGTAGTTATATCCATTTGCCAAAACCGTTAAATTGGCATCTGCCAAAACCGGTTTTTTAGAGAACTTAGTCGATAACATCTGATTTACAACATCGGTAGGTCTGTTGAATAACCAACAAATTACACCTAATGCAAACATATTTTTGCATCTGATTTTACTCTTTGAATCTAGGTCAAAAGCAGCTAAGCTATCTTTTGTTAAAGTGGTAATAGGAATAGCAACTACCTGCTGTGTGGTAAGTCGAAGCTCAGCAAAAGGATCTTCTGTTTGGAATAGAGCTTTGTCGAGATCTCGTTTTTGAAAAGAATCAGTATCAATAATTATTATCGAATTCTTTTTTAACTGGTTTGCATTTACCTTAAGAGCAGCCGGATTCATCGCCACCAAAACATCAGCTTTATCGCCCGAATTATAAACTTGTGTACCAATATGTAATTGATAACCCGAAACCCCACTTAATGTACCTTGTGGTGCTCTAATTTCTGCGGGAAAATCGGGGAATGTAGATATTTGATTTCCCAAAATAGCAGATAAATTGGAGAATAAAGTACCTGACAATTGCATTCCATCACCGGAGTCACCGGAGAAGCGGATTACAATATCTTGTACATCCTTAACTTGAGTCTTTTCCAACATCGTTTTTAGTTTTATTTCTTATAGCAAAGGAATAAAAGAGTGGTCGAAAAAACAAGTAATAATGAGAAATTAAAAACTTTTATACCTACTATTATGTTTTTAAATACATAATAACAAAAAATAAATTTCGATTTGTAAAAAAAGTTGTTACTTTGCCCTAGTTTGTTAAAATCGATAATTTAAGCTTAAATAGAATATAAATAACTATTAAATAATAGGTTAACACATATAAATTAGATGAAAAAAAGACTCGTATTTCTTATTTTTTCAGCATTACTCTTGACCGGATCATCATTAAGTGCTCAAGAAAGTATAACGAATGAAAAACGCTATTTTGAAATCAATAAAAATATTGAAGTTTTCAATTCGGTAATCAGAGAATTAGATATGTTTTACGTTGATACTTTGGATGTCCAAAAAACGGTACAATCGGGTATTGTAAACATGTTATCGGGATTAGATCCCTATACTAACTATATGACTGAAGAAGAAGTTAGTGATTTTGCTATATTAACTACCGGAGAATATGCCGGAGTAGGAGCTATAATCTCTTTCCGCAATATCGATGGGCGTGAGGTTGTGTATATCTTAGAACCATACGAAAATATGCCTGCTGCCAAAAGCGGACTTAAGGTAGGTGATGTCATCCTTTCGATAAACGGCGAAGATATGACTACTGCCGAAAAAGTTGCCGGAGAACCTTTCGGAAAAACTTTATCTAATAAGGTAACCAATAAACTGAAAGGACAAGCCGGTACCGAAATTATTGTGAAAGTAGAACGTCCGGGAGTAAAAAAAACAATGGAATTCAAGGTTGTACGTCAAAACATACAAATATCTTCTGTTCCATACTACGGAATGCTTAAAGATAATGTTGGTTATATTGTTTTAACCGGGTTTACCGATAAATGTGCACAAGAAATAAAGAATGCTTTTCTTGACCTTAAAAAACAAGGTATGACTTCTCTTGTCTTAGACCTTAGAGGAAATGGAGGGGGAATTTTGGAAGAAGCCATTCAATTAATAAACTTTTTTGTACCCAAAGGACAGGTGGCATTAAGCACCAAAGGCAAGATGAAACAATGGGACAGAACTTACCGCACAACGCTAGATCCTATTGACACCGAAATTCCTTTGGTAGTACTCGTAAATAAAGGATCGGCATCAGCCTCCGAAATTGTATCGGGTGCATTGCAAGATATGGACAGAGGGGTTATCATGGGGCAACGCACCTATGGTAAAGGTTTGGTACAAGCTCCACGGGAATTGCCTTATGGAGGAAGTCTTAAAGTAACTACTTCTAAATATTATATACCAAGCGGACGTTGCATTCAGGCTATAGATTACACTCACCATAACGAAGATGGCAGTGTAGGGCGTATACCCGATAGTTTGACATCGGTATTTAAAACTGCTATAGGACGTGAGGTTAGAGATGGTGGGGGAGTAATTCCCGATGTGAAATTGGACGAGGTGAAAGTACCAAGTATTACTTACTATCTGCTTAATCAATATTTGGTAAACGATTGGGTAACCGATTGGGCTATCAAAAATCCAAAAATTGCTCCTATCGATCAATTTAGTATTACTGATGCTGATTATGAAAATTTTAAGACTTTAGTAAAATCGAAGAAAGATTTCAAATATGATGGACTTAGCGAAAAACGATTGAAAACATTAAAAGATGTGATGGATTTTGAAGGATATTCTAAAACTGCAAGTGAAGAATATAAAGCTTTGGAAGCAAAACTAGTACCTAACTTAGATCGCGATTTAGATAACTTTAAAGATGATATCAAAAAGTTGCTGAATGAAGAAATAGCTAAACGTTACTACTTCCAAAAAGGTGAGAGAATAGAATCCTTAAAAACTGATAAAGATATAAACCAAGCAATTGAGTTATTGAAAAATAAAGAACAATATAAGGAAATATTCACTCCCGGACGCAAAATTATAGACCTGGCAAGCAAAACAGGTTCGGAAGAAGAATCCGAAAACCTATAATTGCAGCTTAGCATTATACAAAAACTCATAAAAAAGTATCTCACCGAATAAGATGAGATACTTTTTTTATTATCTTTGCAACACTTAAGAACTGCTTTAGGTCGCAGACCTTGTATTAGAAGAACTTTCGTTTATACTTTTCTTATTCTCACTTATATAGATTATTTTATACATGGATTATAACACGCAATTAAAAAAGCTTGCTCTTCCTGAATATGGAAGAAATATCCAAAACATGGTCGATTTTTGTTTAACTATTGATGACCGTAACGAGTGCCGAAGATGTGCCAATACCATCATCAATATTATGGGGAACATGTTTCCGCATCTACGTGATGTGAACGACTTCAAACATATACTTTGGGATCACTTGGCTATTATGGCTGATTTTAAGCTCGATATCGATTATCCTTATGAAATCATAAAGAAAGAGGATCTATTTTCGAAACCCGGTAAGGTTGAATATAGCCGTCCTATCATGTTTTTTAAGCATTATGGGAAAACTTTGGAAAAGCTTATAACGCTTGCTGCCGAATATCCAGAGGGTAAAGAAAAAGAACAACTAATATGGTTGGTTCTCAATCATATGAAAAAGACTTATGTCCAATGGAATAAAGAGGTAGATGATGTCAAACTATTTCAAGATTTGTATGATTTATCTGATCGAAAAATAGATAAACGTGACTCTGACATGAAATTATCTGACCTAAAAGACCTCAATCAGAGGAAACAACAGCAACAACGCAGTAACGGATTGCAGCAAAAGAAGAAATAATATATGATTCGTGAAGACGAAGTTTTAAGAATTGGTAAATTTATTAAACCTCATGGTATCAAAGGTGAAATAGCTTTTGCTTTTGATAACGACATATTCGATAGAGTTGATTGCCCTTATTTGATCTGCTCTATCGATAATATTTTAGTACCTTTCTTTGTAAAATCTTATCGTTTCAAAGGGAGCGATACTGCCTTAGTTCTTTTAGAAGATATTCAATCTGAAATTGAAGCCAAACGCTTCAACGGGTTGAGTGTATACTTTCCTCGTAAGTATTTTGATGAGAATGAAGAGGTAGATCTTACCCTCAATTATTTCATCGATTTTGTTGTTATTGACAAACAATTTGGTGAAATAGGAAGGATTACTGATATTGACGAATCTACCATCAATACGCTTTTTTTGTTGAAGAAAAAGGGTAGTGGTGATGACATGATTATTCCGGCATCAGACGATTTTGTAACAGACATAGATTCAGAGAAAAAGATACTTTATGTAGACCTTCCTGCCGGCTTGGTAGATATGGAGTGAGACATATCACATTGTAACAAGAATTTTTTGTCGGCTACTATTTGTTTAGGACATTTTTCAACATTTCCGAACAAAGGCAGAAGTAGATTTATGTTATTCACTTGCCCACAAGCTTAAGAAAAAATACAGAAAAAAAGCACCTGATTTCTCAGATGCTTTTTCATTATCTTATCTCAATTGAGCATTCAACTCCTGCTCCAATGCCTTTTGAATCTTTTGCATAATAGCATCAATCTGCTTATCGGTTAAAGTCTGTTCATCGTCTTGAATCACGAAATTAACGGCATACGATTTTTTGCCTTCCGGAAGATTCTTGCCTTCATATACATCAAATAGATTTACTTCTTTCAATAATTTCTTTTCAGATTTGTAAGCGATTTTTTCTATTTGCTCAAACAAGATGTTTTTATCTAGTAACAAAGCTAAGTCTCTTTTCACTTGCGGATATTTAGATATCTCGGCAAACGTTACATTGTGCTTTTTAGTTTCTTTCATCAAAGCATCCCAATTCAACTCTGCGAAGTAAACTTCGGTATTTATATCTGTCAGTTTCAATAATTTCTTAGAAACAACACCTAAAGTACCTAAAACCCTATTACGTGTTTTAATAGTTAAAGCTGCACTATACATGTCATTCGAAAACTGTTCGTACTCATATTTACCTAAAGGTAAGCCCAAACGAAGCAATACATTTTCAGCATAAGCTTTCAGATGGTAAACAGATGATTTTTCGGTAGCTGTTGCCCAACTGTTACTAGCTGTATCGCCACATAGCCAAAGTCCTAAATGAAATTCTTCCGAATATTCTCTCAAAGGTTTATCGGCATCTTTCTTTTCGGCATCAAAAAAGTAGCAATTACCAAATTCGTAGAATTTAAGATCGTTGCTTTTTCTATTCCTGTTATAAGCTATGCTTTCTAATCCTCCAAAAAGAAGTGTTTGGCGCATTACATTCAAATCGTTACTCAATGGATTGAGCAAGCGAACCGATTGTGTTGCGGGATAAGTAGTCAAATCGGTATAATAAGCCTCTTTGGTCAAAGAGTTATTCATTATCTCATAAAAACCGTCACCGGTCAATTGCTCCGAAATAAGGTTTTGCAGATCATAACCTTTATCGGTAGCCGTTTGATAAGACAGGTTAGATTTCAAAGACTCCCCTATTTCGATATTATTATATCCATATATGCGAAGAATGTCTTCAATAATATCTACATCACGCAAAACATCTACACGATAAGTAGGTATGCTTAATGTTAACTGATCGTCTGATTCTGCTTTAATTTCTATTTCGAGACTAACTAGAATCGATTTTACAGTTTCTTTATCAATATTCTTTCCTATCAACAAATTTACTTTTGCATAAGAAAGTTCTACTGTCGGATTTTCGATCTTAGCAGGATAAATATCCTGAACCTCACCCACAAAACTACCGCCTGCCACTTCTTGAACCAATAGAGCAGCACGTTTCAACACATACAAAGTATCATTAGGATCGACGCCACGCTCGAAACGGAACGATGAGTCTGTACTCAAACCTTGACGGCGTGCGGTCTTGCGTACCCATGTAGGATTAAAATAGGCACATTCCAAAAATACATCTGTTGTACTTTCGGTCACACCCGATTTTAAACCGCCGAATACTCCACCGATGCACATACCTTCTTTATCGTTACAGATCATTAAATCTCTGTCGCTTAGAGTATGTTCTTGTTCATCAAGAGTTACAAATTTAGTACCTTCGGGTAAAGTCTTCACATAGACAGTTCCTCCCGAAATTTCTTTCATATCGAAAGCATGCAGAGGATGTCCCATTTCGTGAAGTACATAATTAGTAACATCTACAATATTATTGATAGGACGCAGACCGATAATCGAAAGGCGATCTTTCAACCAATCGGGACTTTCTTTAACGGTAACGCCTTTTATGGTAATGCCTGCATAACGAGGGCAAGCCTCATTATTTTCGACCACTACATTAATTCCTTTTTCTTTTGAATCGACAACAAAAGCATCTACCGAAGGACGATTAAGGGCTGTACCCTTTCCGTTTTGCTTCAAATAAGCAGCAAAATCGCGTGCTATACCAAAGTGAGAAGCGGCATCTACTCGGTTGGGAGTAATATCAACTTCCAATAAATAATCGCTTTTAATATTGTAATACTCTTTTGCAGGTGTACCCACTTTAGCGTCAGCAGGAAGAATGATAATGCCGTCGTGGCTTGTACCTATTCCGATTTCGTCTTCGGCACAAATCATCCCGAAAGATTCCTCGCCACGTATTTTTGATTTTTTGATTGTAAAGGATTCTTCTCCCGAATAAAGTGTTGTACCCACCAAAGCAACCACCACCTTTTGTCCGGCTGCAACATTGGGAGCACCGCAAACTATTTGCAATGGTTCTTCTTGACCAACATTTACGGTAGTAACATGCAGGTGATCAGAGTTGGGATGTGCAACACACGTCAGCACCTCACCAATAACCAGCCCTTCGAGCCCACCTTTAACGGTTTGTATCTCTTCGACCCCTTCGGCTTCGAGCCCTATAGAAGTAAGAGCCGCAGCCACCTCATCGGGCGACAAATCAAAATTAATGTAGTCTTTTAACCAGTTGTATGAAATATTCATATTCCAATTTATTTCTTAGCCTTTTATTATCAGCTGTTTATATTCAAAATTTGACGAATTACTAAGTCCTCTAATATCAGCTACCCATCTAGGGGAGTATCGCATACGCCCAATGAAGTGAAAGACTACTTAGTAAATGGGCATATGTAATACGCCGCTACGATAAAAATACTCTGTAAGATTTCAAACTCCAAAGTTTGCCAAAATTACAAAATTTTCTTTATCTATACTAAAAAATAGGCTCTGCATGCACTATGCTGTAAAAAAATCCAAATAACAGTAACTTTTCCATTCGATAAAATCTATATTGGCTGAAAACCTTTTCCACAAAACGTTGTTATAAGTATAATGTTAAAAACAAGAGCGCTACATTTTGATTTTGTTAAACAGTAACGTATATTTGTGTGCTTTTGTTAAAAAAGTAACCGATTCTAAGCGTAGAAGCGGTCATTCCGAGAGTCGGAAAGGCTTTATTCAGAGGGTAAAACCAGTGAATACGGTCTTAGTTCTAACCAATAAATTATTTTATGAAGTATTTGAAGTATTTCTTGCTTGTAGCGATAGTGCTGATAACATCATCTTACACGCCAAGAACTTCGAGGATTTCGGAAGGTATTTACCCGGGAGACCTTATGCCTGAACTAAAAATCGATAACGGTTTAGGCGCAAAGCTCAATTTAGAGCAACTTAAAGGAGTTAAAGTATTGGTAAGTTTTTGGGCTGCTTATGACGCAGAATCCCACATGAAAAATGTTCTTTTATGGAATACCTTACAAAAAGAGAAACACCCGTTAGTGATGGTGTCGGTCTCATTTGACAAGAGTAAAGCGGTATTCGAGAAAACATTGAGTATGGACGGAATAAACGACAAGTATCAGTTTTTAGATACAAAAGGGTCGGATTCCGAGATTTACCAAAAGTATCAACTGGAGAAAGGATTTCAAAATTACCTGCTTGACGAAAATGGAGTCATCATGGCAATAAATCTTACTCCCAAAGATTTGAACAGACTATTAGAAAAAAAAAACATTGTAAAAAACGAGCTATCCCTTTGAGGAATAGCTCGTTTTTAGTTTCATATATAAACCTCAAAAACTCCAAGCAAAGCCAAACAAAAAATTCACCTGTCCAAACCAAAAATGTTGTGATGCCTTATCGCTACTAGAAGAGGTGGTACGAATACTAGGCATATTGATATAACCCTCCTTGCCCTCACATCTCAAGAAAAATAAATCCCAAAGCAACACATCGGCTGCAACTTTACCGTCGAGACCAAATCCGGCTAGGTGGAAATCATCATGCCTCTCTTCATTGAAGAGTTTCACATTCGTTTTAGGTAGCATAAAGCCGGCTCCTACGCCTACCATACCATTTATCTTAAGGATACCATTTTTGTAGAAATTATGGTAATATTCAAATTCGGAGTTTATGTAGTTCAAGCCATCAGTATGTTCGTATGTTAGAAAATCATCTGTCAGCCTTACATCTCCATTTGCTGTAATATGATTCTCATATCCGGGTCTCACAGTACCCGATATACTCACCGTTTGGTTTTGATCCATTACATATTTCATGTGATCTACACCAATATTTATAGCCATATTATCTTTGAAAAAATACCCAACCTTAAAGTTCGTTTGAGGGATTGTTACACGATCGAGTTGTAAATAGTTGTGGTAATTTACATCGCTGAGTTTATCATGGGCAACCACACGATCTAATGTAAAATCATAATCGTCTCCCGTGAAATGTATTGTCGAATTGGTAAAATATCCTCTGTTCCATCCCCAAAAGGCATAAAATTTACCTTTTTTATAAGCCGGTTCAGTTTGTGCTGTAGCAATGGTGTTTGATGCTATAATCAATACCAATAACCATAATAGTTTTTTCATATTTGTAATTCGTATTAATGTTTAGAGTATAAAAGTAGTTAATTTAATCTGAACAATGAAACTTAATCTTCTATTATCCATGTAAGTCACGCCCAACAGCAACAAGGGTAACCGGTTTGTATTTAAAGAAATACAGTAAAATAATTACCAGCAGTATAATACCCATTATGAGCATATACCCTAGAATCTCCTTTATACTTACGGTTAATGCTTGTATCTGCACTCTCGAATAAAGCGCATTGGTGGCTATCCGTTGGGCATCTTCGACACTAAACCCTTTAAGTAACGAACCTGCATACGATTGAGAATAGATACTGTTGGTAATGGGATTAAGCCGATCGACACTTTCAGATAAATGCACCAAATTTTGTTGTTGCAACCGATACAGCCAATTAGAGAGAATGCAAGACCCTATTGCCGGAGCCAATACTGAACGGCAACCTATAATAAAAAATCCATTATATATCAATTGGTCTTCCCTCAAACCTTGAATAGCATACACAGCAAAGGAGACAAACAGAACGAGCATGCCTAATCCTTTCAGAAACATCGGAATAAATAGGTCTTCATATACACCTGCCGACTCAACCATGAAATACAGCATGCCTATTGCCAGTGTAAAACACGAAAATCCTATAAATATAAGCCAAGCCATCCGTATGGCTCTTTTAAAGAAGTAATAGCAGATGAATCCACCCAAAACTATTCCCGGAATCATAAACAGATACAATTCGTTAGCTCGCGTAGTTTCTAAACGCAAGACCGAATTGACATAGGAGGATGTGAGCGTAGTAAAAGATGTAAAAAACATCATTATAAAAGAGAACAGGTATATAACTACCGAATTTCGATTTTTGAATACACTTAAATCGACAAAAGGTCTTTCGATGGATAGTAATTGACGCCGGAGAAACATCCAACCGAAGATAGGTATCAAAATTGTGGCTATCACTATATTATTGGACGCAAACCAATCGTTTGTTTTGCCATAAGTAGTAACATATAATATGCACATAAAAACAACCGAACATTGAAAAAAGCTAAGCCAATCTATTTCTTTATAAGGAATATAGATCAGCTTACGACCAAATGCCATAAATATAACTACCAATAGCATTGCTAAGAGAAGCAGGGCAATCAAGAAATAATACATGTTTTGCCACTGGTAACTATACGCAAATTCGGCTGTCAGCACAAGTGATAACTGACCGAGTATTAATGTTATAGGGTAAAATTTGGAATAAAATTCGTTTCGGGTATTACTGGGACTGAAAAAAGGCATAATAATACCCATAATCTCCACAAGAGTAAATGCCTTGAAAAATCCAATAAAAAAACTACATACAATAATCATCTCCATGGAGGTGGTTATGGCACAAAACCAACTTAGTATAAACTGCAAAAAAAGAACTCCCAGGATAATTGTTTTTGTGGTTGCCACCGGTCTTATGATCGGAACAATGGGGTATGCCAATGCCATACCTGCCGAAGCTGCATAATATGCCATATTTATATCTTCGGACAATACGCCCAAAGCGCCCGATATATCGACACTACTGCCTGTATATGCTCCATTGATAAGCAATACAGGGGTCAAAACGAGCAGTGCCACTACGCAAACTACCCATTGTGGTACCCAACTTCTAAAATGTTGACTACTGTTTGCTTTCATTATTTATGTTTTATGGCTTCGGTCTCAACCATCATTCCGGCTTTCAGTTTAGCCATATCTTCGTCCGAAATATCCACAAAATCTATTCTGACAGGGATGCGTTGTTGTATCTTCACAAAGTTTCCCGAAGAATTGTCGGTAGGAAGCAGCGAATATTTTGATCCTGTTGCCGAAGATATTGAGGTTACTTTTCCTTTAAACACTTTGCCCGACACAGCATCTACTTTTATTTTGATCTCTTGTCCTATGTGTATACTTTCTATTTGCTTCTCTTTGTAATTGGCAATTACCCATTTAGACTCGTCTCTCACCAAATTTACTATTGTTTGTCCGACTTGTATAAACTGCCCTTCTTCTAAAGTACGGCGTCCTAAATAGCCCGAAAAGGGTGCTGTAATAACAGTATAGGGCAGATCGGGGGTAGATATCACTTTCGGATGATATTCGTTGCCATCAATAATTAAAAGAGTATCTCCTGCATTTACTTTTTGATAATCGGTAAAATATATTTTGCTCACATAGCCTGTTACACGTGTATTTAGAGGCAATATGTATTGTTCTATAGTTGCATCATTTGTAATCTCGTATCTATAATAGTTGATAAAGAAGTTTGATGCCCATACAATTCCTGCAATTGCCAAAAGAATGGTAATTCCGTTCAATATTAAATTCCGTCGTCTTTTACTCCTTAGTTTCAGGTGTATACGATGTAATTCTTTTTGTGCTTCAATTTCAGATTGATCTGTATTCATAAACTATTTTAGTCATTACTTATTATTCCACTCAATTCTCTCATATAATCAATACAGAATCGGAGCTTATTTTTGTCTGCCGCATCTTCAATTTTTTGATACAAAGCTTCAAACAGCGTTTTGATCTGTTGATGCAGAGCCTGCCCCTCGTGGGTCAGGATAATCAGCTTGCTTCTTTTATCATTAGGATTTTCTATACGGTTTACTAAGGATCTCTTTTCCATATTGTTCAACAAATAAGAAAGGCTCGATTTATCTTTATAGTTTTGATTAGCCAATTCTTGTTGGTTTACAGCATCCTTACGATATAAACATCTCATCACTTGTATCATTTCGAAAGTAAGGTCAATACCTTGCTCTCTAATCTCTTTCTGTATAGCCTGCCTATAGGAAGCCTGCACCATTAACAGTGCATACACAAATTCTTGCATTTTAACAATCTTTCTGTTCCGATACAAAGTTATAATAAAATAAATTATTAGTTAAACATTCAACTAATAATTTTATATGGGGAAGCCCACCCTACCTCCCCAAAAAGGAGGAGGTACAGAGAGGGTGTTTCTTGTCTCCTCCACTTTGGGGAAGTTGGGGGGGCTTCCTATTCGTCTGACCACGCTTCGTATCCACCATCTATACTGTATGCGGTTTCAAAGCCTTGAGCTGTTAAATATTGTGCTACTGATTGACTACTATTCCCGTGATAGCACATGACCAAAACAGGTATTTTCTTTTCGGTATTAATTACAAAATCCGATAAATTCTCTTGAGTTAGATGTAGAGCGTTTTTATCATGCCCTTCGTTAAAACTTTGCCCGTCTCTGATATCAACCAGTATAGTATTGTTATCTGTTGCCAAAATGCTTTTTGCCTTTTCTTTACTTATCCTTTGAAACATACTAAAAATCTTTTTTCTTAATAAACAATATAACCGTAACTAACTCTCATTGTTCTGTAAACACATAAAAAAACCGAATCTAGAAAACTGATTCGGCTTTAAATAATACTCGTAGTGTATTATTATTTGCTTTCAGTTTCTTTGTACCATTTATTAAGCTGCCCGTCTAAAAACGTAAAGAAAAAATGGTTTTTGTACCGGTCTACATACTCCAATGTTTCTTGCTCTTTGCCTCTAGCTTCACTTACACCCGAAGTATTAAACTTATCACCCATAAGAGATATCACCTCTTGTTGGGTCATGCCCAGCTCTATTTGTTTCAGAGCCGAATTATAAACTTTGTTGGTGCCGCAAGCAGAAAGAATTGTAGCAATAAGTGCAATAAAAAGTATTTTTTTCATAATTCTATGTTTTAAATATTTGATAAACGTTATATAATACAATATAGTTCGATATTCAACACAACAAAAATACTTTATAAAAGGACAAAAAATGAGGTTTGTGATATAATTTAACATTATATTATTTTAAAACTGAACACCTACCCCGTAAGAAGTCAACTGATAATTAGCAGCCCAATATCCACTAATCATTTTTTCTCTTTGTGCATAGCCTTGCACTGATATAAGTAGAAGAAGAAAAGAAATTATAATATTTTTCATAATATGAGGTTTTATTGATGAGACCAAAAAAGTTGCCAAAAGTTTAATCAAAGACTTAAAATTTGATTTTTGAGTTGAGAGGAATTAGATAATAAGTTGTCCGTCGAATAAAAGACACATTAGTTTAGTGAAATATTTCGGCAAAAAAATTTTTTTATTTGTTATTTCATGGCAAATTTACTACCTTTATTTAAAAGGTTAAAAACCTAAAAGAAAACGCTGATTTATGCCAAATCTCTATATTATATCCGGCTGTAATGGTGCCGGAAAAACTACAGCATCGTACACCATGTTACCCGAAATGCTCGAGTGCAAAGAATTTATAAATGCTGACGAAATTGCTAAGGGACTTTCTCCTTTTCGACCCGAAAAAGTATCCATCGAAGCCGGACGTATTATGATCCGCAGAATGGAGGAAATGTTGAGGTTACAACAGGATTTTGCGATAGAAACAACTCTCGCAACCAAGTCTTATGTATCTTTTATTAAAAAAGCACAAAAGGTAGGTTATTTCGTAACATTGTTGTATTTTTGGCTTAACTCTCCCGAATTGGCTATCAAAAGAGTTGAAGACCGTGTTAAAGCAGGCGGACACGATGTACCCAAAGATGTTATCAGGAGGAGATACCGTGCAGGAGCGCAAAATTTATTTACTTTATATACCCCCATTGCTGATTATTGGTTGGTTGTGGACAACTCCGAAAATCCGTTTTGTTTAGTTGCCGAAGGTAAAAGGTCGGACATGATAGAAAAGCATGATGAAGATATTTTAAACAAAATAAAAAATATATGAACCGTAACGAATTGGCTTTGAGAAGCAAATTATTGGTTGGTCTTAATCTTTCTTATACTCGCTTAATCGAAAAAAAGCAAATCGAAAATGGTAATCTTATTTTTTCGAAAAACGGCAAAATTGTAAAAATTAGAGCTCGTAAATTGAGCAACAACGTTCGGGCTGTATTAGCAGACGTTATTTAATCACAGGATGACATATCAGGCAGAAAAAGTAGTTCCTTACGAGAGTTCCGAGAATAAAGGTGCTCAAGTAGAACGCATGTTCGATTCTATTGCCGAGAACTACGATACACTGAACCATACCCTATCGATGGGTATCGACCGTGGATGGCGCAAAAAAGGTCTTTTGAGTCTTAAAGATCTCAATCCTCAATCTATTTTAGATATAGCTACAGGTACAGGCGATTTGGCAATACAAGCACATCAACTGCTTGGCTCACAAAAAATTACAGGCATCGACATCTCCGAAGGAATGATGGAAGTAGGTCGCCAAAAGGTAGCTAAATTAGGCTTGTCGGACAGTATTAGTTTCGAGAGGCAAGATTGTATGGCATTAAATATTGCCGACAACTCTTATGATGCCGCAATAGTGGCTTTTGGGGTACGTAATTTTGAAAATCTAGATAGAGGATTGAAAGAAATACTCCGCATATTGAAGCCGGGTGGAAAGTTGATGATTCTCGAACTGTCGAGTCCCGAACATTTTCCAATGAAGCAAGCCTATTGGCTTTATTCCCGTTTATTTATCCCCACAGTAGGTCGTTTTATTTCAAAAGATAAGACCGCATACTCGTATCTCCCCAAATCTATCGAGGCTTTTGTACAGGGGCAAGAAATGGTTGGGGTGCTTACTAAAAATGGGTTCCGTAACTCGAAGTGTAAAACTTATACCTTTGGAGTTTGTTCTATGTATTTGGGCGAAAAATAAAAGCTTCTTATATAGTCACATAATGTTTTTCAATTTAAAACTTTCACTATGAAATTTATATCACTAATAAAGGCTGGTGTCACATTATCTCTAATTGCATTATTTTTTGTACAATGTACATCGGGTAGCGATAAACTTCATCAGCAGTTGCAGTCAGAAATTGTCGCTTTAAATAAGCAATGTCCTCAAAAGGTTAGCACAACGCTTCGCGTAGACAGTTGTGTGCTTCTGAAAAACAACGATGTACAATATTACTATACATACACTGATACAACGGCTTTCGATACTCTTCAGTTTGAAGACGATGTTGTGGCTTCGGCAAAAGAATTGACTAAAACCGATCCGGGTATGGCAGTAGTGCGTGACAATAAACTTACTAACGAATACATTTACAGAAATTTGGATGGTAAAGTTATATATAGCTTTAAGGTAACTCCGGAAGATTATAAGTGAATTGCTGAATATGAGATATAAGAAAGAGAGACAATTAGCTTTGTCTCTCTTTTTAGTTATATATTATCTGATGATAAGACGCAAACATTGCGTCTCTACCTGTTTACTTGTAACTTGTAACTAAGGTTAACCCTTTATTTTCCCATATACCTCATCAAACTTTTCACGGTCGAAACGCTCATAGCGAGGCTTAGTCGGTACATAATCTTCATTATCCCAAAGTGTACTTGTAATCATTAGGTCGGCACTGTACCTATTGCAGGCAATAGGCACATTGTGTACGCGGCACTGACGCAGCAACATCATAATGTCGGCTTCATGAGGCTGCGGATTCAAGTCGTCGATAAGGAAAACAGCCATATTGATTTCCTGACGTACAACCATTGCTGCTATTTCGGCATCACCACCAAGAGGTCCCGAGTTCATGCAAGTTATTTCGGCATCAATACCTTTTTCTTTAAATGCCTGATGTATCAGGTGTCCGGTCGTTCCTGTGCAAACAAGATGATGTTCCGACAGGAAAGTCGAATTGTAGTAGCACCAGTCGACCATGTCGGCTTTGCGGTGGTCGTGTGCAACAAGAGCTATTGTTAATCGTTTTCTCATATTTTAGTTTTACGTAAAAGTAAATATTAAATGTTTCATTTTAGTTAACAAACAGCTAATTTATTGCTTGGCTACCAGTTCGGCAATTTTCACGATCACGTTCACCGCTTTTTCTAAAGAGGGGATGGGTACAAATTCGTAACGTCCGTGAAAATTTAATCCACCCGCAAAAATGTTGGGACAAGGTAGCCCCATAAATGAAAGTCTGGCACCATCTGTTCCACCTCTGATCGGCTTAACGAGAGGCTTGATACCTAAATCTTGCATAGCGTTGAAAGCATAATCTACAATTTTTATTACAGGTTCTACCTTTTCACGCATATTGTAGTACTGATCTTTTATATCGAGTGTAATAGTACTGTTTGGATATAGTTTTTGCAGGTATTCAACAGCATCTATCATTATCTGTTTTCTGTTTTCAAATAATGCTCTGTCATGATCTCGAATGATAAACGAAACAGAGGCAGCATCCACCGATCCCGACATTCCCATCAAATGGTAAAAGCCTTCGTAATAAGAGGTATGTTCGGGTCTTTCGTTGGCAGGAATAAGCGATACCAATTTATTGGCTACCACAAGGGCGTTAATCATTTTATCTTTTGCCGATCCGGGATGTACACTACGTCCTTGAATGGATATTTTTACTCCGGCAGCATTAAAATTTTCGTATTCTAATTCGCCCAGTTCGCCACCATCCATGGTATAAGCCCATTCGGCTCCAAATTTTACTACATCAAAATGGTCTGCCCCTTCGCCTATTTCTTCGTCGGGAGTAAAGCAGATGCGTATTTTGCCATGCTCTATTTCGGGATGATCTTTCAGATACTTCATGGCTGTGATAATTTCGGCTATACCGGCTTTGTCATCCGCACCCAATAAGGTTGTTCCGTCTGTTACAATAAGATCTTGATCTTCGAATTTCAGCAATTCGGGAAAATCGTTGGGTGATAATACAATATTCTGTTCTTTGTTGAGTACTATATCTTTACCATCATACGATTTTACAATACGAGGGTTCACGTTTCGTCCGGTCAAATCGGGGCTTGTGTCCATGTGAGCAACAAATCCGATAGTTGGCACTTTTTTGCTTGTAGTTGCAGGCAAAGTAGCCATCAAGTACCCGTTACCATCCAGAGATATATCTTCGAGTCCAATCTCTGTGAGTTCTTTTTTTAGTTCTTCCGCCAGTACCAATTGTCCCGGTGTGCTGGGAGTGATGCGGGTAGTTGTATTTGATTCGGTGTCAAATTTCACATATTTAATAAACCTGTCGACTACATTCATCGTTTTTGCGTAAGTTTTAAATTAAATTCAAAAAAATATTAGCCTCCTAAAAATTTATTAGGATATATAACTGATTGCTTTTAAAATCGTTATTCCATCAGCTAGTTGGTATCAACAAAGATACTAAAATGAAATCAAAGGAAAAAGTGCAGTCAGCATTTTGGAATGTAAAAAAAATATCTACCTTTGTGCCTGGGTAAGCCCTATACGGTCAGCTCCTGATAAATCCCCCAGGGTTTGATCGCAGCAAGGGTAGTTGGTTGAGCGGCGCGATATAGTAAGTTTACCCACCTGCCTCTTTAGCTCAGTTGGCCAGAGCACGTGATTTGTAATCTCGGGGTCGTTGGTTCGAATCCGACAAGAGGCTCAAAAGAAAAGGAACTAATAGTTATTTATTAGTTCCTTTTGTAATTTTAGCTTGTGTAAAGTATAAGAATGTTTGTAAATACTAATTAAGTCTAAAAGATTTATAAATAGATCAGATTTCTAAGAGATGTATTATATTTGTGTCTTTCTAAATGTTTAGAAAAATAGAACACAATTAATTGTTTTAAATTATGAAGAAAATAGCATTATCATTAGTTATGTCTTGCGCATTGTTAGCTTCAACAGCAGTTATGGCTCAAGATACAAAACCAGCTAAAGCTGACAAACCTAAAACAGAAAAGAAAGCATGCTGCAAAGATTCGGACAAAAAAGCAGCTTGCACTGATAAGAAAGCAGCTAAATGTGACTCAAAGAAAGCAGATCCTGCAAAAGAAAAGAAATAAAGTCAGATATTTTGCTGATAATAGATGCGTCGATAATCATATAGATTATCGACGCATTTTTTTATCGCTGCAGAAGCGTTAAAAAGGTATTCAATTTAGACTTGTTTATACGGGTATTTTTTTGTATATTTGTTTGCTTTTTTGAGAAGGTTTGGCACTGTCGCTTCAAGCTTTCTTGATGATGTACGCTAAATGAAATAAAATGACAGATAAAGAAAAAAATCTAGCAAGCGGCTCGTATTCCGCCGAAAATATTCAAGTATTAGAAGGTCTTGAGGCTGTTAGAAAAAGACCCGCCATGTATATTGGTGATATAGGTGAAAAAGGTTTGCATCACTTGGTTTATGAAGTTGTCGATAACTCTATTGATGAGGCTTTAGCTGGTTATTGTAACGACATCAGAGTAACCATTTTGGAGGATAACTCAATCTCGGTTTGGGACAACGGGCGGGGTATTCCTGTCGGAATAATGGAGAAGGAGCAAAAATCGGCACTTGAAGTCGTTTTAACTGTTCTTCATGCCGGAGGTAAGTTCGACAAAGGAACTTACAAAGTTTCGGGAGGTCTTCACGGAGTAGGTGTATCGTGTGTGAATGCACTTTCTACCTACCTAAAGGCTGAAGTACGCAGAGAAGGAAAAGTTCACATGCTGGATTTTTCGTGCGGTAAACCATTGCATGAAATTCAAATATTGGGTAGTGCTACCGACACAGGTACAACTATTACGTTTACGCCCGATACAAGTATATTTATAACTTCTGAATACAAGTACGATACGCTGGCATCACGTTTGCGTGAACTTTCGTTCTTGAATGCAGGTATTAAGTTATCATTGACGGATTTAAGACACAAAAAAGACGATGGATCTTATAAATCGGATATTTTTTATTCCGAAAAAGGTCTCGAAGAATTTGTACAATATATAGATGCTGCTAAAGAGGCTCTTATTCAAGATGTTATACACATTAATACTGAGAAACAAGGTGTTCCTGTAGAAGTTGCCATAACATACAATACATCTTATAACGAGAATGTATATTCGTATGTAAATAACATACATACCATTGAAGGTGGTACACACTTAACCGGTTTCCGTAGAGGATTGTCGCGTACTTTGAAGAAGTATGCCGATGATATGAAAATGCTGGAAAAAGTAAAGATCGAAATCAGTGGAGATGACTTCCGTGAGGGACTTACTGCCGTGGTATCTATTAAGGTAGCAGAACCGCAGTTTGAAGGACAGACCAAAACCAAATTGGGTAACAATGAGGTGATGGGTGCTGTAGATCAGGCAGTAGGAGAAGCTCTAGGTTATTACTTGGAAGAACATCCAAAAGAAGCTAAGATTATAGTAGAGAAAGTAATTCTTGCTGCTACAGCTCGCTATGCTGCACGTAAAGCCCGTGAGATGGTGCAACGCAAATCGCCTCTTACAGGTGGTGGATTGCCCGGTAAATTGGCAGACTGTTCGAGCAAAGACCCTGCAATTTGCGAAATATTTCTTGTCGAAGGAGATTCTGCGGGTGGTACAGCCAAACAAGGTCGCGACCGTGGATTTCAAGCCATTCTTCCATTGAGAGGTAAAATCTTGAATGTGGAGAAAGCCATGCAACATAAGGTGTTGGAAAGCGAAGAGATTCGCAATATATATACTGCTCTAGGTGTTTCTATCGGAACAGAAGAAGATACCAAAGAGCTGAATATTGCAAAGTTACGTTACCACAAGGTGGTTATTATGACCGATGCCGATGTAGACGGTAGTCACATTGCAACGTTGATTCTTACTTTCTTTTTCCGTCATATGCGAACAATGATTGAGTTAGGATATATCTATATCGCTACCCCACCGCTTTATTTGTGTAAAAAAGGAAAAGTTGAAGAGTATTGTTGGGATGACAGACAGCGCCAGGCATTTATCGATAAATATGGCGAAGGTAACGAAAGTGCCATCCATACACAACGATACAAAGGTCTTGGAGAGATGAATGCTACTCAACTTTGGGATACTACAATGAATCCCGAACACAGAACACTTCGTCAAGTAACAATCGAAAATGCAGCGGAAGCCGATCATATTTTCTCGATGTTGATGGGCGAAGAAGTTGCTCCACGTCGTGAATTTATAGAAGAAAATGCAACTTATGCAAAAATAGACGCGTAAAGGGTTAAGTAGTTACAAGGTAGAGACGTAATGCTTACGTCTTAGCGAAAATACTTTACAAAAAGGGATGCAATTGTTTGTATCCCTTTTTTGTGCATTTTGTAGGGGCGAAAAAATTTTCGCCCGTCTCTTTTTGATAGAGGGCTGTTTCCAAAACATCTAAAAAACAAAAAACACATATATTGTGCTATTTTAGAAATACCATTCCCCTCCGTAGAGACGCAAGGCTTTGCGTCTCTACGGAGGGGAATGCTTCATTATATATAAAATCTGTACATTCTGTGTAATCAGTGTTCTTAATAATTACTACATTTGTTTAAATGCAAATGCCTCACGATGAATAAAACGATACATCCTCCTAAACTAAAAAAAGGAGACAAAGCTGTAATAATATCTCCTTCGGGAAATGTAGATCTCCAATATATAGATGGTGCATGTAAAGTATTGCAAGATTGGGGATTATCAGTAGAAGTTGCCACTTATGCAAAGAATCAATACGGACGGTTTGGAGGTAGGGTCGATCAGCGGTTTGCCGATTTACAGCAGGCTATGGATGATCCTACAGTGAAACTAATATTCTGTTCGAGAGGTGGTTATGGCGTTGTACACTTATTAAATAAGCTCGACTTTAAAAGAATAAAAAAGTATCCCAAATGGATTGTCGGATACAGCGATATTACCGCATTGCATTTAGCATTATTACAAAAAGGTATAGTATCGTTACATGCTCCTATGGCTCGTCATCTGACCGAAGATAGTGCGGATGCAGCTAGCTGTTTATTAAGGGATTCACTACTTGAAAGTATGCCCGATTATACAATTACTTCACATCCGTTAAATAAAACTGGTTTTGCAAAAGGCAAATTATTTGGCGGAAATCTGGCAGTTTTAAGTGGATTAATTGGCACTCCATACATGAAAGTTCCCCAAAATGGAATCTTATTTATTGAAGATATTGCGGAAGCTCCTTATAAGATAGACCGCATGATGTGGCAATTAGAATTGTCGGGGGTACTAGCCCATATATCGGGTTTGGTGATTGGTCAGTTTGCCCATTGTTCCGAAGATCCGTCTATGGGTATGACTATCTACGAATCTATTCATCAGATGGTTGTAGAATATAATTATCCTCTGATTTTTAATTTTCCCGTAGGGCACGTAAAAGAAAATTATCCGCTTTTACATGGTGCAATTGTAGAGTTTGAAGTGAAAAAAGACGAAGTAAAAATCAAAAATAGTTATTGATATTATCTATCACCGAGTTAATGAACCGAAAGTCTTGTGCCCTTTGATATAAAATTGCCACAATATACTTTTAGGAAATACCGAATTTATATGTTGCAATGTTTGTTTCTCTAAATTTTCTTTTCTAGCTTTTTTGAAGTTTCTCTTCATTTTATAGAAGTCTGCATGGGCTTTATGTACTGCTTTGGCATTCTTGAAATTACCTGTAGCCATCATTTGTATTGCAGCTACATAATCTAAAATAAAACGAATCCGATGCGTCTTCTTTAATTCTTTGTCTCCTAGGTTTTTGTAAAGCATCAAAAGGTTATTCCTGAAATTTAGGAATGTTTTTTTAGGGCTTTCTCCTGTCAGGGTGGCTCCACCTACATGATATACAATTGATTGAGGTACACATACTACTTTAAGTCCTCGAGCATTAAGTCGCCAGCAAAGATCAATTTCTTCCATATGGGCAAAAAAAGCACTGTCCAAACCTCCTATTTGTTTGTAAACATCCGTTCGGATAACCAAACATGCCCCCGAAGCCCAAAATATATCAATCGGTTGATCGTATTGATTGTTGTCTTTTTCTACCGAATCGAATATTCTTCCTCTACAAAAAGGATAGCCATATTTATCGATAAATCCTCCCGAAGCTCCTGCATATTCAAAATGGTCTTTCTTTTTGTGGGCAAGTATTTTGGGTTGTAAAGCTGCTACTTCTGCATTTGTATCTAAAAAATCGATTAGCGGTTCTAGCCAGTTGGGTGTTACCTCTACATCCGAATTGAGCAATATAGAGTATGGCGTATTTATCTGTGCTAGAGCCTTATTGTAGCCGTCGGCGTATCCGTAATTTTCGGACAATTCGATAATAGACAGGCTGGGATAGTGTTGCCTAACGAATGCAATAGAGTCATCGGTTGAGGCATTATCCGCAACAATAATATCTGCAATATCGTTATTCGTATATTTAAGAATGGAAGGCAGAAACTTTTCGAGAAGTTGTTTCCCGTTCCAATTAAGTATGACAACAGACGCTTTTTTCATTCGTTGACAAAGTCTTTTTTCTTGTATTTCCAACGTTTATGAGTCCAAAGCCAATAGGCTGGATTTCGCAAGATGGTTTTTTCCATCTCTCGGATATATTTTTCGGTGATCGCAAATTCGGGTTCTTCTTTTGGATTTGCCGAAATTAGTTTTACCTCACAACTGTATTTACCTCTCGCCACTTTTATAATATCGAGGTAAGTTATCGAAAAACCCGTTTGTTTGGCAATCCTTTCAACACCGGTGAATACTCCGGTATCTTGATTCATAAATTTTGTCCAATAATGAAGGTTATTCCAAGCAGGGGTTTGATCCGACATGAAGCCCACTAGCACCTTTTGTCCCGACTTTTTGTATTGAATAATCGATCTTAAGGTATTATTTTTAGATATACTTACACTACCAAATCGACTTCTTATTTTTAGGAAAAGTTTGTCGAAAACTTCATTTTTAAGTGGGCGGTATATCTGCCCCAATAGGATATCTTTTTCAAATTCGAGAGTGATAGAAGGTACCCACTCCCAATTTCCATAATGCCCGAGATACATAATTGCAGAGTTTCCGTCCTTCATTAATTCGGCAACGAGTCCAATATTTTTAAAGGTAATTCGCTCCTGCATTTCTTTGTCAGTTATATGTAGTAGTTTAATGGTTTCTACAAAATAGTCGCAAAAATGATGGTAAAAGTTACGTTCTATTTCCAGTAATTCTTTTTTACTCTTATCGGGAAACGAATTTGCGAGGTTTTCTTTTACAACTTTTCGTCTATATTTTGCGATATAATATACCGGAACATACAGTATATCCGACAATATATACAATACTCTAAGCGGTAGCAAGGCATGCAGGTATAATATGGCGTATATTACATTGTACGTTATTTTATCCATTTTTATTGTAAAACTACGGCTGTTCCTTCTATGTTGAGCCCACCTAAATGTACTTCGCTTACTACGTTTACAAGTTTTTCGTCGTATTCGCGTTCTATTTTCACATAATTTTCGGTGAAACCGTACATTTTATTGTCATGAATAGTGTGTTCGAATAATGCTTTTCTGAATAATCCTTGTTGCGAAAGGTAGAAATCTCTAAGCTTTCGATCCGATATGTCGAGTAAAGCCTTACTTCTAGCATGCTTAGTTTTAACGTCTACAATATGTTCTATTTTTAAGGCTTGAGTATTAGGACGTTCGGAGTAAGTAAATACATGCAGTTGCGAAATATCGAGGCTTTCGATAAATTGTTGACATTCTTCGAAATACTCATCCGTTTCGCCGCGTGTACCTACAATTACATCTACCCCTATGAAGGCATGAGGTAAAATGCTTTTTATCTTTTCGACTTTATGCCTGAACAAAGCTGTGTCGTATTTTCTTTTCATTAATGCCAACACGGCATCTGAACCCGATTGTAGCGGAATATGAAAATGGGGAGCAAAGCGTTTCGATTGTGCTACAAACTCAATGATTTCATCAGTAAGAAGGTTAGGCTCAATAGAGGATATGCGGTATCTGGCAATGCCTTCTACATTATCGAGGGCTTTTACTAGATCAAAAAATGTTTCTCCTGTTGTTTTACCGAAATCTCCAATATTTACTCCTGTCAGAACGATTTCTTTACCTCCATTTGCAGCTACTTCTTCGGCTTGTTTTACCAAGTCGGCAACACTGCCGTTGCGGCTTCGTCCTCTAGCAAACGGAATGGTACAAAAGGAACAAAAATAGTCGCAACCATCCTGTACTTTAAGGAAGTAGCGAGTTCTATCATCTTTAGAGCAAGAGGGTACAAAGGTTTTTATTTGATTGGTTTTGCTTGTAAAAACAGTACCTTTTTCTTTTTTCTTCAGTTCGTCCAAATAACCTATTATATCGAGCTTTTGTTCTGCTCCCAATACAATATCAACACCTTCTATGGAGGCTATGTCTTCGGGTTTAAGCTGTGCATAACATCCGGTGACAATGACGTATGCACCGGGATTATCTTTTATGAGCTTTCTTACAGCTTGCCTGCATTTTTTGTCTGCAAATTCGGTAACCGAACATGTATTTACAATGCAGATATTTGCAACTTCTCCTTCACGGGCTTTACGTACACCTACTTCCGACAATTGTTTGCCTATTGCAGAAGTTTCGGCAAAATTCAACTTACATCCTAAAGTGAGATAGGCTGCAAGTTTATTCTCAAATATAGTATTATCAATCATTTATTAATTAAGCAAATATGATTGGGTATTATTGATACTCAACGATGTATAATTACATACATATAAACAGTCCACAAAAATACACAAAAAGCATCAACATTGGCGAAAATTCCATTAGTAAATGCGAATTTAAAAAACACAGGAGATAAAAATCATGATAATGATGATACATTGTTGGTAACGGTAAATAACTTTTAGCGTAGCGTAAAGAAAGTTATTATCGTTATCAATAATGCAATGTATTCAATGCGACAAAAGTAAAAATAGGGAACAATCATGTCCCCTATAGTAGATTAACTTCTTACTTTTGTTTTGTGATGAAAAATAAACAATTAACCTTGATTCAAAGGTATCAAATTCAAGTCTTATTGCAAGAGAATACCTCTAAAAAACGAATTTCCGAATTAGTAGAGACCCATATCAGCAGTATTTACAGAGAGATAAAGCGTAACCAAGGCAAGTTCTCTTATACAGCTTCAGTAGCTCAGGGGGAGTGTGATATTCGCAAGGAATGCTATGGGTGCAATCGTAAATTCACTTGCGTTATGCAGCGACATATTCGAGATAAATTGATCAATCAAGAATGGTCTCCACAGCAAATCCAGGGTCGGGCAAAGGTGGAAGGTATTGCCATGGTCAGCCATGAGCGTATCTATCAATATATCCGATCAGACAAGCAGCAAGGGGGGATATTATGGCAATACACCCGCCATAAACTCAAACACCGCAAACGCCCCGTAACAGGCAAGCAGATCAATATCAAAAATAAGGTCTCAATAGAGCTTCGCCCTGAGATTGTCGATAGCCAGCAGCGATATGGAGATTGGGAAATAGACACTATCATTGGCAAGAATCACCAAGGAGCTATTGTTACTATAACCGAACGTAAAACTGGCTTTCTATTGATGGAGAAACTTAAATCAGGCAAAGAAGCAATACCTCTATCCAAAGTACTAGTCAGGATGCTTTTGGCTTATAAAAATACGGTACATACAATTACTTCGGATAATGGATCTGAATTTGCCGAACATCAATATATGGCTAAAAAGCTGAACGCTGATTTTTATTTTGCTCATCCTTATTGTTCCTGGTAAAGAGGATTGAACGAATATACAAATGGACTGATTAGGCAATATATTATTAAAGGAACAGATTTTGATCTCTATTCTGATAATTTTATTCAATTGGTACAGAATAAGATAAATAAAAGACCAAGAAAAAAACTAAAGTATCAAACTCCATCTAAAATATTTTACGCATCTTTAAATTAGTTTGTCGCATTTGGTACTTGAATCTGCGTAA
>JAVBJR010000688.1:0-7025 GCA_031546965.1 Dysgonomonas sp. | reverse complement strand
ATTTGGCGAAACGGGATTTGGCGAAACGGGATGTCCCCTTTCCCCCAAAATTAGCGCAGCTGTTAAAATGTTGAAATGAGAGGGGGAATTTTGGCAAAACTGGATTTGGCGAAACGGGATTTGGCGAAACGGGAGACCACGGCCGTCATCCGCCGTTTGCCGAATGACGTCACAACGCGGTAATCCTTTGTTCCGAGGGTTTTGCTGTCGCGTGAGAAAACCTAACCTAACCTAATTTAAACTATATAAATAACTAACCTATCCTACGTTTGCTGTCACGTGGGAAAACCTAACCTAACCTAATTTAAACTAACTAAACATATCTCAGTCCCGCAAACAATTGGAGGAGGCGGAGAATATTGTAGTACGTGCGCGGTACGCGTTGTGACGTCATAAAACGCCGATTCGGAAAAC
Source organism: Dysgonomonas sp. (assembly GCA_031546965.1). GTDB lineage: Bacteria > Bacteroidota > Bacteroidia > Bacteroidales > Dysgonomonadaceae > Dysgonomonas_A. Next base: position 6,611 of record JAVBJR010000688.1, on the reverse strand, counting down.
GGCGTGTCTTTGAAGAATGACGGTATAACATATGCACGGTTATAACTGGATTATTACATAATAAACTATATTTGATTTGCATGGGATGCTCCAGACACATAAACTTGCTTAACTTATATCACCTTCAATGCATATGTACATATATATTGTGGAAAATTAAACATAAAAAAGTGTTTCACAGGTTTCAATTTACTGAATTACCAAATTGCTTCTGTGAATTGCCTTCAGAAATTTAGGTAACTTGTCTATTCTGATTGGCTCAACTGCACTCTATCATTGCACGTTTTAGTCTTGAAAGTTTATATGTATAGGCCTATCATTTTATATAATTGCTATATATAAAACCAACGGTATATGTGAAATACAATTTCTGTAAATTTCTCTCATGCATATGAAGATGTACATTATATTGAAGATGTACAATACCGGTATATACGCAAACAATGGTCCATATGTATATACACTATAGGCCTAAATGTATTGTATTCTTATAAATTGTGTTCATATATGTTATGCAAATTACAAGTAGGCATAAACATTCGATATATATGAACATACTTTGCTGCACAACATTACTTTTCAAATCAACTGGTTTGAAACTTTACAGTTCTGTTTAAATTGCATACTTATTATATAACGGAAATAAACTTACTGCAAGTGTGTAACGTGATCCATTCATACAACTGGCACCACCAATTTATACTATACAGTATATATATACGTTTTCTATACATGTGTCGAAACGTATTAGTTGACTCACAATGTTGTTTTGTACGAGTCAGAATATATGAATCAGGCTCGTTGAGCCAATCCCTTTTCGAAATTCCAATAGACATGCAAGGCACCATGCTTTTTCACAGACCCCCCACACTCATAACTTGGCCCAGACTGAATAAAAACTATGGCTCCTTTGCAGGCCGCCGCCATTTGCAACTTCCAGGAATCAAACACCCAACCCAAGGTATCTCTATACATCATCCCCATCTCAAAATGGCGACATCATTCGAGCATTGATTCGAGCGAGTCATATAAGTTAGGCTTACATAAGTATACTATATACTTTGTTATCTGACCTATGAGCACCACATGCATGTATTATATGCATCAAAGTTGGTCTTTATGCATATGGCATTGGCATATTGTCATTTAGGTTTATTTTCTTTTAACGTTTATTTTTATTTTCGATATATATTATCTTGATAGATTAAAATAATGTTATCATGCTAATACATATATGTATCGCAATAACATGCAATTAATTGAAAGTCTCTATGCTATATGTTCATATTTTAATTTACATTTTCAATTCAATTTTAACGTTGGCCTATTTCTTATTATAGTTAGGCATATAGCTGAACGTATTTGCTATATGTATATATAAGAACATTTAGGTTTTATCAAATATGCAAAAAGTTTTTTTTAAATAAAATTGCATATAATAATGCACAATATTACAGGGTGATTCGGCTATTTTTGTCAATAACAAATGCACAATTGAGGCTGAATTGCAGTTCCAGAGGCTATTTTCACAAAAATTACATTCCATTTTTTCGAAAAATATATTTTTGCATGCAATGAGTTATATATTATTTAAGGACATGCTATATATATATTTTACAGATGTCTAATTTAATTATTCAATACAATATCATAAGAATGTCATTGTGTTTAGGCTGCAGAAAACGTGACTCATTATTATAATAATTAAAAATCGTTATCGATCCCAAAATCTGTTGCACCACTAATAAGGGGACAATTAAATTGCCAAAAGTTTTGTTAGAAAACGAAAGTTATAGCAAAGCTATACACTTACGTATATGCCTACTCTTATACAGAATTTTATAATCCGGATCACCGCAAAACAATTAAATCAGAGAAGCACAATGGAGTCTTTTGAAGAATTTAAAGTGCTTTATTGTTAACTATAATTTAGCAAAGTTTCTTAACATATATAAAAGGTCGTTTGCGCATGCATACATGTGCAGAACTATATGCAATCACAAATCATATCAAAGATGCAAAACTGCAATATTAGCGCAGATGGCAAAGGGCAAAGTTGTATTTGGTACATGCAGTGAAACTTGCCTTATGTACCACCTGCCTGTCATAGGACCAATTTTGCTTGGTCAAGTGGAGCTCCATAGAATTAAACTAACATATGTTACAGGCAAATGCGTCACTCAGGCAGTGATAACATTCCCTGGCCAATGTGACATAAAAAACAACGTAAAACGCCGATTGCGCGGTAACTAAGCGTTTCATTGAAACATTAGCGTGAACCTAAATGGTTCGGATGCTCGAATTACATATTATAATCTACTTTTCGAAATTTTCGGAATCTTCGGTCATGTTTCTTAACGTCACTTACGTGATCGACGAACATGTAAGTTACGACAAAGCCGGTTAACAAACCTGACCGAAGATTCCGAAAATTTCGAAAAGCAGATTATAATATGTAATTCGAGCATCCAAACACTTTAGGTTCACGTTAATGTTTCGATGAAACGCTTAGTTAACGCACAATCGGCGTTTTACAGTGTTTTTTATGTCACATCGGCCCAGGGAATGTTATCACTGCCTGAGTGACGCATTTGCCTGTAACATATATATATATGGGTGAGAGGACCACCTCCAAACCCGACTAAGGACCATGATTTTTGGCCTACAAATTGCTGAAACCTGTTAAATGGGGCACTTTGATTCAAATGTTAGGTAAATTTTGTTTATATCGCAGACGATCCTCGCGGCCATCAATGTAAAACAGTGTTCATGTATTTTAGTACGTATACAACTAACAATAAAAAACATGTAAGAATGTTCTATAAATTATTGATTTTATTTTTCATGTATAGTATAGGCGTTAAAGAACCACTTGTGAGTTTGGACCACTTTTCCATGGTCCCGCCAGTGGTTCTTTTAAACAAGTTTCAATGTATATTCATTTATGTAATGCAAGTTATACGAGGGACAGTCAAAAAGTTAGTTGCTCTTGAATAAAATAAAATAAAATAAAATAAAAGCACACTATATAGTGTGCTATTCCGGTTTTCCATATTTTTCTTACAAAGTACATACATACCTTTAGCTATTTCCGTGTAATTAATAATCCTTTAGCTAACGGGTCCTATACACTGCATAGTGTCTTAACCCGGGGGCCCCATCCTATCCTTATCCTTTTTTTAGCCTGGCAAGCAAGCGTGCTAACCCGTAGTTATTTCCGTGTAATTACCACATTTATTTAAACACATGCATTAATGTGGTACGACTTTTTCTAAGCCAACTTTTAAAAATGTTCGTCGAACTGTGCATGCATGCAGACAATCGCATTTGCCATGCAGTCGCATTTTTGTTCCTATTCATTTGATTGATCTTGCTGCTTCACATGGACCTTTTTCATGGGATGTACTGGACACATGAAAATCGTAGATGCAAGTTATGGACCGTACACTTCGCTTAATTGTGTATGAATTTCTGTGGGATTACACGTTTTTGGTTATGAAAAACTTGGCACCGACTTCCAAATTGGACGCTCCTTCCAAAGGACCTTCCACCTTATGACTTTGATGTGTCCAGTCCTATGATAAAGGACCTTGCACTTGCAAAGCAGCAATACCAATCAAATAAATAGGACCAAATGTGCAACTGGCAAATGATTATCTGCAATTGGACGGACATTAAATGCACCCTCCAAATGTGCATGCAAAAATCATAATAAGTTTTATGTGTAATTGCAATGATTTTAATGATGCATATCATCATGGAGTGAACCATGACCTTATAATAACAACGATTTAAAATTCCCAATTCCTGAGATAATGATTACATTTAACAAAATATTACCCGAGCATACAATTATGCATGGTGCAAACTGAAATTCCATTTCATTAAAAGATATGATTGCACATCACATAAAATTTATCTTTTAATAATCAGAAATAAGAAGCTGAACTGTTAGGCGGTGAAATTTTATGCAGAGAGCTTATAAAACCTACAACACCGAAAGTGCTTATAGAAAATTCTGATTATGTTGCAAATTGCCTTTAATGAAATTTAACAATTAATACATATTTGTTCCTCTTTATTCAATCAGACCTTATTATTGAAATGTGTATCGAAAACACCAAAACGAAAAGTGAGTGCCATATAGTGGTGTATTTTGTATTAATCGTGTGAACAGATATAATAGCAGAAAGTGACTGCATGGATGCATCTGAACACTGTTAGAAAAATGGGTGTTTTTTGCAGCCTGTTGGCTAAACCGCCATCCTCTCACTGTGGTGATGATGGTGGTGAGTTCGAACCCCAATACTGACATTAACACATCGGGTTTTTCAAGACACCTGACGAGGCCATTAAGGCTGTAACGTACGTAGTGTCTTTAATATTCTTTCTCGGACACTGGTCGATTCCCATAGTATATGGGCGAGATAGTGTCAATTTAAGAGATCGATAATTGTGAGTATGGAACCCCCTTTGTATCAAATAATTAGTAGCTCACAGCACCACACCAATCTAATTAGCTTGATTCATGCCGCACGTCATGTTTGCGCATCTTGGATGAACGTCACCAACGTTCAAAGTGATGCACGTCACTTCCATTCCCATCTTGTGCATCACAAACACACATACTGTGCGTTTCAAGAAAGATTGCGGTCGAGAGGGCCCCTCCCCCGACCTGACTACTGGTTTTTGGGGGGGTTTGGGTATATTTGAGGCTTGTTGTTGGATGTTCACCTTTACCCAGTGACATCATGATTCGGAATGTAGTTGCAAGCTTTAAATACCCAAACCCCTTAAAAAGCAGTAGACAGGTCGGGGGAGGGGCCCTCTCGACGGCAATCTTTCTTGAAACGCACAGTAGCATACTTGTGGGTGCGTCATGACGTGCCAAGCAGCGAAGTACAGCAGGCGAAGTTCGTCAGTGCTGCAACTCCATTCACAGACGACGTACGTCCCCGACAGACGAAATTGGCGAAACGCATGCGTTGAAGCAAGCTTGTGAACTAGGCATAAGTTACAAATCCACCGATTCACAACAATTAGGAATCGAAGGCACTGTGGATGACCTGCAATGGGCTTTATTGCATGGTTTTAGAACCATACACATAAACTGAAACACAAAAGATGGCGGTCGAGATGGCTCCTCCTCCTCCGACCTGACTACTGCTTTTTGAAGGGTTTGGGCATTTGAAGCTTGCTGCTGCATTCCGAATCATGACGTCACTGGGTAAAGGTGAACACGCTTGCGGCTTTTCAAACTACTCGAGAATACTCAAAAATAGTTTATTTGGCCTCGAATGAGCATTTTTACTAAGTTTATAACTAACTTTATATATGTGTGTCTTCAATGGTGTTTGTTTGTTTGTTTGTTTGTTTGTTTGTTTGCAGTGACGGTGCTCAACTTAATAATTTACACTAGTGTCGATTTATAAATAAACTTAGTACTCAAAAAACTTATTTTTTCACGGCTTGTTAAAGGCTCATTGCAGTTAAACCACACTTAAAAACTGTATTCACAGTTTTACATTATGTAGCATAAGTTTCAGGGTACCTTACAAAAATAGCCCTGGGTATCATTTAAAAATGTCTAGTTGCAACAGGTTTCCTCATTTATATGCATGTATTACAACAGTCTAAAGTAAAGTGATTATTTCTGCCACAAATAAATGAAAATTAACCAATTAATTCTACTACGACCAAAATATGTTACAATGCTTCACACTAGTTTACATATAATTTACATGTACACGTGTTGCATCACCATAAATTGCTTCTGAGCAGCGAACCAAATTATTTGCATATATTCTGCATACTGTGCAAATTCAATAAGTCTTGGAATATATTCAAGCTTAGAAGAAAATATTATTCCAGCTTCAATGTCAGTATGCAATACCAACAATACTGTATTCATTATACGTATTCACTAGCGTCAATGCATTCTATATAATAAATATTTCTCCTGAATATCAGAATATTCCAGGTTTTCCTTCAACAGGGAAAATTTATATACCAAGATTGGTATAAATAAAATCACAATTGCCTTGTTTTAAAGGAGAACTGACAGGGTATTTTTCGTAATTTTTGATTGCTAAGACAATAAGGTCGCTAAATTGATCGAGTATCGAAGAATAGTCAGGCCGGTTGTGAATTTTTTCGGCTGCAGGGATGTTGAGCAATTGCTATTCAAAGAAACCGGCTAAGTAACCGCATACGCCATTCTATTGGTCTACTTGGTTATTTAGCTCATCGCTCAACCACGCCCCCTCCGGGTAGGTACGTAATCCGTCTGTTTGCGGTCTCGGGGATGGAAAACGGCAATTTCGTTGACATACAAGTATAGTTGGACATCTGGACAACAGTTGGGAATGCAACTATCACACTACGTTAACGTTTTGTACCTCAAAAAGAATTTTAACGAATAAAGGGGCGGAGCTACAAAATTGTGCTTAGATTGCTGATAACTTTTTTTCTCATTTTATAATTGAAATCTGACTTCACCAATATGTTTTTCACAAGGTTTTTCACGTTTTATGAGAATTTTAGGGTATGTAAGGAAATGGTGTCAGTTCTCCTTTAATAAAAATACATTATATGTGACTAATCATCTCATG
>JAVBJR010000123.1:0-5806 GCA_031546965.1 Dysgonomonas sp. | reverse complement strand
CAATGAATTTATTCAGGAAAAGTACTGCATAGAAAAATCTCATGTTTTGGGACAAGTATCATAAAAATGCAATAAAAATAAAGGAAAATTACCGGCAGAATCAAAAATATCAAAAAATACCCTGCTAGATGTCCTTTAATTCTGCAGTTCTTTCAATAACCAAGAGCAATGACCACATGCTATAAAATTATATTTCTGCTGCATGAGCTTCATGCTTGTTTACATTTCAAACTATGCTGCTTAGCAGTCTATAGACTGTAAATATATGTGACGTCCGTATAAGTGATTTTCAAACGTTGGGATGACGTTTTAATTAACGAATGTATAAACAAAAATTGGAGGTTAATAATACAAAGTAAATGTTTCCAACCAAAAAATTACAGATTTTGCAATATTTTCCTAAGTTTAATCTGAATACCTCAATTTTTTCTCATATAAATCAACATTTATCACCTTGTCTTCAGAAAGCTTGTCTTGGATGCCAATCTATATTGTATAGCATGACCCCTGTGTTAGGCTAAAAATATGTGTGAAGTATATTAAATACAAGCACGAATTTTTACTCTTGCTTTTAACAGATCTAAGCTTAATGAAAAGTATAATATTGGAGTTCTTTTTGTTATACAGTTCATTTGCTTCTAATAGATGTTCATTGATACTTTGCAAAGTGTCACTGTGGTTGACCCCTCCTGTGAATGTGTTTTATTATGGATGCAAGTCTGGTTATTTTATTATTTAGAGGAAAAATAATGTGCATTGGAGAGTTGCCTGCATGATGGTTTTACATTAATGTTTTAGTGTTAGAAACGTAGTTTTAATAATTAAAGGAGAACTGACACGGTTTTGTAAGGTACCCTGAAACTTAAACTACTTGAAGAAAAGTCAAGAAAAAAGCAAGTGGTGAAACAAAATGTCTGTGAAAAATCGTAAAAAAAAGTTACTAGACGTCAAAGTTTGACCGGATTTTTATCGGGACTCTTATAATTGATGCTCCCCTATCCAGAAAGCCAGGGGAGCATCAATTATAAGAGTCCCGATAAAAAAACGATCAAACTTTGACATCTAATAACTTTTTTTACGATTTTTCACATACATTTTGTTTCACCACTTGCTTTTTTCTTGACTTTTCTTCAAGTAGTTTAAGTTTCAGGGTACCTTACAAAACCGTGTCAGTTCTCTTTTAAGAGGATAATTTGTGACCAAATTCCAACCATCCTTGATAGTGTAGGGAATATTCTTCCTTAAAATTAGCTTGCATCTCTTTCCCAAGTAATCAATTCGTTATTACAAGTAAGAGGCTATTCTTATGAACCTGGTTTATTATCAGATAATTTAATTGATATCAATGTCAATTACAATATAATTTATGACAGTTTATAATTAAGTGTCTCGTGTACCATACTGTACCATGTGTACTTTTAGAAATCTACGAAGAACCTTATATAAAAATGCCTATATAACATGCTATCTTAATTCATCATAATCCAGTTTTGAAGGTGTACCTAGAATTGTATTAACAGTGATGTGCAATTATCATTTTATATAAATGCTGGACTGTTTGTGAATTTCTATATTTTTAAGATAGGGCTACATGATACTTACCTTATCAGTTATGTACTTAAGTGCATGATAATCAAAATTTACTTAAAAAATTATGCTAGTAAAAATGTTCAGTTGTTTTTAATAATATGTAGTTATAGTGCGTCTCAACTCAAGATTGCACACATCAACGATTGCCAAGAATTAATTTCACATAATATTTTGGCCGAATTTTGAAAGCATTATTGTCAATTAACTTTATTAAGTATATTCCATGAAATTAGTATAGTGGAATTATTTTTTGGTGTAAGTATTTACCCCATAAAGCAAGAAAACAAGAGGGAATTACTGCAACCTTGAGTTGAGACGCACTATAGTATATTAACTATAGCATTCCGCAAGGATTGGGTCCCTAATGTTATAACTGTGCTTTATAATGGCATATGTTTCTTCATGAGGATTAGTATACCATATTGCTCTTGATTTCAAATTGGTATCACCTCTTGGTATCACATAGGATATACAGGGTAGTGATAAATGAGGTGCATTCTGATTGGTTTAAAGTAACCATTGGTGTACCAACAGATGCCATTGTTGGGACATGTGCAGTTACTAATATTCCTCACATATAGGGTACATATTAATGATCTAGAAGAAAACTTCCTTGCAGGGATGTGTGGTTTCCAATATATACATATATACAGATTTCTTGCAATACCTCATCTTAATTGATTGCTGTGTGTAGGAATAGCCAACTTATATTATAAAATAGATAATTCCAAGCCGATTGGAAACTGTTCCTATTATTAGCATGTTGACATCTATGATTTATTAAAACTTTTATGAAGGTTTGGTAAATATTATGTAAATTAATAATGACAATTAATACAGTCAATTTTTATTTGCATAAATTATTACAACAAATTATAACTCATGTATAGTGTATATTACTCTTGTATTATAAAATGTTTACTAATTCCCATTCCAAGAGTTTTCAAATTTTGTGATAGACCCTATCACTTGTCAGAGTATTTCATCATGTGAGGTTTCTTCAAAATGGGGCATTCTAAAAATAAATCGAGTCAGTCTATTGGCATTGTTGGCACTAATGAGTTCTCGTTTTAGTATCGATTTTCTACTCATTGTTGTCTGGACTTCAATTTGGTACATCATTTTAAAAATCGGCTTTATAAAAATAAAAATCAATGAAAATGTTCCCAATGCTTTTTGGCAAAATTCCATAAAATATTGTACATTTTTACAAGTAGGTACCTTAGCAGTAAACGACTATTAATAATAATATATGGAGTGTGTAATTTTAATATAATAATTTGTCACTGTGTTTTTGTGTGCTGAATTTGTGAGTTAACATGTCACTTCTAATCGTTCCACAAATCACTTTCTTATTAATTTTTATGATCCTATTATTATATTAATCATTGTGCTGTTGTCAGTATATTAATGAATTGCCATTGCTTCCCATCGAAGAAACATTTTTAATTGACTCATAAAATGATGACAGACCTTATAAACAAATTTATAATACTGTAACTTCTTTAATGAGATAAGGAAAATAGGTGAAATCAATGACTTAGCACAATTACTAATTGCATAATTAGATTTGTATTGATTCACATAATGAATATTTATTCTATATACAAAATATTGCTTTAGGATAAAACTATAATTTACCATTGGTCAAATGTTTTCAAATCTAAAGCAAATTGGTAAAATAAAAGTACCATTAATTTAAGTCATCAATTCTTTGTGATATCACAGAATATTTGTAGTGAAAATGGTAATCCTTAACAGGAGGTCAACCACAGTGTATCAAAATTCTCAATGATAACCTTAAAGGTGAACTGAACAGGTTTTGCAACATACCCTGAAAAAAGTAGCATTTGATTGCCACTAATTTAGGAACATTGTCAAAAAATTTGAGACCATTTGAAGCGTTTAGCCAAAGATATGAATTATTTAGTTTCATATCTGAGTAGTATATTGTGAGACATGTTCACTGGAGCGCCATGGATTAGCGCTGCCATTGGCTGCCGCTGCAGAGGCGCTTGGCCTCATTGGCTGAAAATTCAAATTTTTCCGGGACAGGACACCGTGACACCGGCGCGGTGACACCGTCCTTCCATGACGCCACGGCATCGCCCTCTTTAACTACGCATAACTTCTTTAAACAATTTTTTAAAAAAGTTTGCTTTGCACCAATCGTTTTATTGTCATCAATTCTATAAAATTGCACACTTTCCAGGGTATGTTACAAATCCTGTTCTGTTCACCTTTAATGCATATTGTGAAAATGGCGCGGTAGGTTATTTTTTCGATATTTTTTAGTAAACGAAGTGATACGGGGTCATCCGAAAAGCATATAGCACGTGACCTTGGACGTCACCTTCAAGGTTGTTCAAATCTCATCTTTCAAACGTTACAGTTAGAACCCTAATCCTAATTTGAAAGTTGTAGAGCATCAGAAAGTTAGTTTAATAGAGCACATTTCGTATTATGCGAGGCAAATCACGAATTCATTTATTATTTTTGCTGAACTGGGAATGCCAAGTTGCACCCATGCAGATGCTTTACTGCCTGTATCATCATTTGCTAACTGGATGGCAGGCAGGGAAACTCCTGAAAGGGTGCATCCATTCTTAGTCCAGTAAAAATACTGATTGAAAAGTTTTCACCGCATATCACTGGCTGCGAACACTTCCTTTCGATGTACCTACGTATATAGGGCAAAAATTGTGCTGGTTCACACGCATCTGTTTACTACATTTTTTGGAATACATGTATTTTCTCTCAACATACAGTATACATACATACTTCAGTGATGCTGCACGAAACTGTTTGCTTTCCTGCCACACTGCACTTGGCATATCGTTTCTATGCATTGCGTGCATACATCGGATTTCATATTATTCGCATTGACCGCTGACATGGGCGCAAAAAACCACGACGCGAGTCGCATTCCGTTTGGCTATGTCGTAATAAAACCACGCGCAGTTTACATGACACAATGCACCACATGTATGCATGGTAAATTACATCCATCGGACAACAGCATATGCTCATAAATCTAAAAATTTTGTAATTGTCAATGTATTCGCTACTTTTAGTTTGAGTGGCGCCGCCTGGTGGCGGCCGCATGAGTCAACGAGAGTAGGATAGAAATTCAATTATACATGGTACGGTCTTAAGAGTTACGGCAAATCCGGATGTGAAACTTACCGGAAGTGTCAGTACCTTCGGGAAAGTTGATTTTAATATGTAACTTGATGTCCTGAACCTTTTAAGTTCACGGTTAATATTTGATTTAACGCTTAGTTAAGGCGTGATGGACGTTTTACGGTGTTGCGGCCGATACCTAGATCGTAATAACATATGTATATGGCGTGGTCAGTTTATCAGCCGCAACACCGTAAAACGCCCATCGCGCCTTAACTAAGCGTTAAATCAAATATTAACCGTGAACTTAAAAGGTTCAGGACATCGAGTTACATATTAAAATCAACTTTCCCGAAGGTACTGACACTTCCGGTAAGTTTCACATCCGGATTTGCCGTAACTCTTAAGACCGCGTACCATGTATAATTGAATTTCTATCCTACTCTCGTTTGACTCATGCGGCCGCCACCAGGCGGCGCCACTCAAACTGAAAGTAGCGAATATCTCATTTCTTTCCAAATCCAAATAATCATCCAAGTTGCTATTACTATCTCAGCCGAACTTGTCACCTCATTTAAAGTTTTTCTAATTACATAGACGAAAACATGTTCAAACACATTGGAACTCAAACAATAGGCCTACTCCAGATCTGCTATTCGCAATTAAATATTTCAAATATACATAGGCAGTTCTAATTTTTCGGTCGTCGGTAAAGAAAATCTGTCCACATTAAACTATTATTGAAAGGTAATAGAAGTGAAACAATAAGGAAAATGTTGGAACACGCATGTTCCACGTGAACTACTGTGGACTAATAAATCAATTTCATTTCATTGTTGTTTGAAACTTTATTCGCAAAAAGATAAAAAAATAATATATTAATTGTGACGAATGCATGGGCAAAAATTTCTTAAATTACAGAAAACTTTGATATCGATGAATCTTGTCGACCAATTTATTACATGAGTGCACAATATCGGTGTGAACTTTTGGTAATAAATGGTATTCCTGCTGCTGGAGGGAGTTTTACTGTACTGGGGTGTATAGAATTGGGAATTTCTTAGGGTAGCTATGTAGCCTATATTCCTTGTGG
>JAVBJR010001104.1:0-4131 GCA_031546965.1 Dysgonomonas sp. | reverse complement strand
CTATACTCCTTCCAGTGTAACTGTTTCCTTTTCAATTTCGAGAGGCGGAGCCTATCTTCCCCCTTCACCATTGTCCTGTAATGGGTTACACTAATCCGGCACATGGGTGCTGACCACTTCTCTCAAAACTGGATTTGGACTAGTTCAATTGTAAAGTGAGCAGGTAAGCAGTGTGACTGAAGATTGCTGTAAAGTTGAGTTAAAGTTTAATTCTTGAAAAGTGTAGTCTGCGAAGCCCGGAGGATGACCTTGTGAGTAGGTCAAAACATGTCGGCTGTGAATTAAAACTCAAATGACAAAAACTTTATGAGTACATGATTTATTTTTTGGAATATCATCTACCTCATATTTTAAAAGAAGAATGGCTCAAGTAAAACCAATACATATACTAGTTGAAAACATAAAATTCCCTTTCTGTCCTGTTTGCTACCATGTAAGCTGCAACCAATAAAATAGTCTCATCTGAATTCTAGAATATTTCAAAGCAAAATCGCCGAATATGCACAAGCTGTTCGTATTTAAAAAAAAAATGTATTCATCCGCTCCAGCAATTCGGTCCCCCTGCATTCCAACCAGGATTTTATGTTTTCAACCTTGACATGCAAACTAGTAGTATATACATATATGTACAGTATATGGGGTGAGTCAGCTAACTTTTGTGTGGTTGGTATTTAGCAAATGAATGCAAGTATTAAAATACAAGCATGCGAACATGATGTACATGTTGGGGACATCTGCTCATGTGCACTTCAAGGACTTTCGAACACACAATCAGGGCGTTCGAAAATGTAGATATTTTAACTTGTAAGATAGGCAGGAGGTATGATTTAGGGAAATTATGTGCACATCTAGGTGGTTCAGAAGGTGAAAAAAATTATAAATATGATGTCATGGAGCGAAGATATCGATGTTCGAAAAACAGCGATTTGCCGGGATGTTAGTAGCACACCAATACTGCAACACATTAGATGCATTGCTGTGCTACCAACATTAGGGTAAAGTGCGGTTTTTCGAACGTCGATATCGCCATTCCATTTCATCATATTTCCAATTTTTTTCACCTTCCGAACCACCTAAATGTGCACATAATTTCCCTAAATCATGCCACCTGCCTATCTTGCCAGTTAAGAAATCTGCATTTTCGAACGCCCTGATTGTGTGTTGAAAAGTTTTCAAAGTGCACATGAGCAGATGTCCCCCAACACGTACATCATGTTTGCATGCTTGTTCTTTAGATTTTTGCATTCGTTTGCCAAATAGCAACCATGCAAATGTTAGGTGACTCACCCTGTATATGTATATACATATATATGGATTATAAGATGCAATATTTGTGTTTGTTGGACAAGATGCTAATATTGTTTCGTTATTTTAACAGGATATGATCACCCATGTAATATATGCCTGGGGTACAAATGACCCTTTATCAGCAACAACAATTGAGTACCATGGCGCACAAAATAGGGGAACCAAAGCCTTCAATTTAATTTCACCAAATGTTGATACGTTTCAATTAGCAAATGAAACGATCACATTGGATTTTCAAATGAAAAAAGTAATACTTTTTTTAAGTAATGGGAAAATTGGGTGGATGTAACACAGGTGTAAATTACAAAATTGCTTTTCCTTCTAACTTTGAAGTTTAAAAATAATTCCAAAATTAAATTGGATAAAGTATTTGAATATGTTTTCTGTCTAGTAAACTTTAACTTAAAATTATAGATTTGTACTTTTTATCCCTGGAACACTCGGGTGAATTTTTTTTCAATTCCACTCACATGGCGTCTGTTGGTCGCCAACTACTAATTAATTATCCATTGATTTCTGATTGCACAATAAATAATTTTATTATTTCATAAATTTTCTTAATGTTACTGCACTCCAATTAACATATAGTTTAAATCAATATAAAATTTTATTAGTCCATTGTAAATTGTACGAATCATAGGTATGCAATATGTAGTAAAATCAAGTCGAATCCAATATCACAGAAAGAATTCAGCTAAGGTGTGAATAAAAGATAGTTACTGTTGTCTCCTGATTCCAACTAATTTGGATAAATTACTAATATAAAAAAATGAAATTTACGGTTCCTATAGCATAAATTTCTATTATATTATACAGAAAAACACACACCAGACCGGCATCTGTCAACTTTAAGCACTTCGCGAAGACAGTAATACTCAAACACCTGAACAAATCATACTTTAAAAGGTGCTAGGGATGTTTAAATGAAGGTATACAAAGGGATAAGTTTACTAAAAAATCTTAAAGCACATAAGCTTCAATTTTTAAATGTGTGGTGTCCAGGAGGCGCCAACCCGAGTGTTCCAGGGTTAAATATATCAAAATACATTGGTACTTCGGTTTATGACAGTATCTTATTACAGAAATTTCGGGTAACAATATAAAATTAGGGTCAATTTTTGTTTCTGAAACCGAAAGGTGCACCCGGATATGAAATGCGGGTTATACATTAACGATGAAAATTTGTGGAGCTTGGGAGGAAGTGAAAGATTTTGTGGAAGATTTACCTACGGGAGAATTTGATTCCAGTTACGATATTTTGGGTTACAAAATGTTTTTTGGAACAAATTAGTTCCGTAAGACAAAGCACCGCTGTATTATGATACTGGCCAGCTACATTTATTTCCACACCTCAATTAGGTGAATATTCCGCCTGAAGAAACAACATATTGGTGCCAATATTTCAAGGTTCCGGCAACCTTGGTTAAAAAACATGCTGTACAGGTAAATATGCTTGATATATAAATTATGTTATACAGAATGTCCCACCTAAGGGAAAGGAAAGCGCACTATCAAATTGCTATAAATTGGAATTTGGTAAATAGAAGTTGGAAACCACTTGTGTAGCCAACCATGTTGATTTCAAATATGACATTATCAATGACCTTGAATTACTATAACTTTGCATAGGAACGAAAGTGGCAAAATCATTTTTTACAACAGAAAAATTTAAAATAGACAAATGAAGATGTATGTAAACTATATACTTGTGTTTAGTAAGTTTCAGACAAATTTTGCAATTTTAGTGTAAAGGACATCCTCTGTACTTGCCAATTAGCCTGCAGCACCTGCAGCCTTCTTCCTTCCAGGAAGGTCCCTCCCTATAGAGGGACCACATACTTAATTACCCTTCCCTTTCATTATCCACAAATAGAATTAGCCATTTTTCTACAAAAATTGATAACCCAGTTTTGCTTAATTTTATATTAAAAAATGAGATCCTCGTTTATTATAATATTCAAAATATTTTTAGAAAAAATAAAATCGGGTGTTATTAAGGAAGTTGCATGTTGTTAATAAATTGCATGAATTTTGTCACAAAATCACGGTTTCGAAAAATATTTATATAATAATTATGTATTATTTCAAACATATTACGACATACGGAACTAAACGAACCTCTAAGGATTAATAGGAAAAATTACGAAAAATTTGGGGTTTCTATAACTTGGAGAAAAAATTGGAACGAAAATGCTCCATAGGCTACATGCAAAAAACTACTCCACCTAGCGCCAATTATGTGCGCAACCAAAGCAGTATGATATCATCTTAATAAGGAGATTTGCATGCATTCACAAATTAACTAGGGAAAACTGTGAATACAAATGGCTTCAATGACAATAGGCACTTAGTGCAATCAAGGAATACTAAGGTCATGGAATGGAAACTCCAGCCAAGCGATGCGATCGATGTGTGAGGAAAAAGTATCCGTGAACTTGTGTCTGAGCTAGCGCAGCAAATATTCAATTCATGGGATAACACCAAAGGTACGTGTGTTCTGCGACACAATTTAGATGGTACTATCAAAAAATAACCGTTGAAATACTTCGCGTAAGTCCATTATGGAATACGACAAATAATAGAACAGCGGTGTATTTTTTTATATTCCATAATGAACTTACACAATTAAAGTAGTTCAACGGTTATTTTTTGACAATACTATCTAAATTGAGTCGTAGAACACGCTTACCTTAGGTGTTATGCAATAAATTGTGTATTTACCGCGCTGGCTCAGTCGAAAGTTCACACATTTGGTTCCTAAGCCTATTTTTCCACACACATCGATCGCATCGTTTGGCTGGAGTTTCCATTCCATGACCTTAG
>JAVBJR010000309.1:0-5872 GCA_031546965.1 Dysgonomonas sp. | reverse complement strand
TCCTTCAACTGACCTTCCTAAGACAAACCCCACATCCCAATAATCAGTTTTGTTGCCCTCTTCTGAAACCTCTCTAAAGATTGAATATATTTTTTTTAAATACGGGGCCCAGACCTGCACACAATATTCAAGGTGGGGCCTAACTAGGGACCAATGTAGACTTGCATGATTCCCCAGCTCTCTAGTTGTGCCGGTGCTCATGCGTGGGTGTCGTGGGCGTGCCAATCAACGGTTTCACTTAGCCAATCGGAAGGCGTGTTTGGCGTTGATTTCAGTGTGTGTTTGCATTGCAATCAACAGGAGCAGCTGGAAAGTATGGAAAATTGGAATAACAGTGTATAGTTTTGGAAAAACTATGGAAAAAGGTGCAACGTTGATAAAGAAGAATCTCAATCAGTGAATAAAATTAGTATTGTGAATTATTTTATGTAAAATTGAATGACGATCGACAAATATGATTCTTTATTCTTATACACATTAATTGTTATTTGCTAAATAATAGTTATTAAAATCTATTTACTCGTCAAATTTAAGGAGTAATTAAAGGAGAGCTGACAAGGTTCCGGTTTGAGCGGAGCACATCAGGGAGTTGGGTTTTGATTGGCAATCAATGTCACTTCCGGCCAATCATGGACTTGTAAAGGGACAGACGTGGCCAGTAGTACCAAGAGTGGATGAAAGTAGAGAGTGTACCACTGATCACATGACTGGATGGATGTTAGTTGCGCCTGTAGCGCCCCACCTAGTCTCAGTGGCTATTTGTAGATGCGCTTTTTGTGACGTCACTGAAATGAGCGTTTTGCTGCTGGGATATCTGCTGTTATTCATGTAGTTTAAGAAATATACGTCCAAGAAAAATATAATGCATTGCAGGAGGATATGCTGTAACAGCTAGCAGTATGGCATTTTGTTATTAATAACATTTTCATATCGTAAGCAATGTTCGAAAATGGGTCGACGTTTATGTTACAAAGTAAGTTTGCAATGTTAGTTTTGGGAATTTCGAAATACTTTTTTTTTGTAAAATAACATGCATTGCAGTAGCTTCAACGTTATTTAGCATTACAATACACCAGATTACTTTGGAAAATTATAAACAATGTTTCTTGATTATGTGTTGGTTTCACGATTGATTTGGCTTAGAAATGTTTAGATTTATATTAATTTCAACAAGTAACGCGATAGATATATATATATAACAATACATAGTATGTTCCCAAAATTAGACATAGGTCACAATAACGGTTTTTGAAATAATTTACTTATTGTGAAATTTACCACATGTGATAATTCGCAATGAACGAGCATTCAAAGTAATCCAGGATTGCATTATATCCTTATATACCACTACAAAGGTGTCCCTTCCATACGTCTTTATATTTTAAATTAATATTATCTCTGTGCATTTTTTGGACTAGTTCAAGAAGGCTATTTTCTGAGGAGGAGGAACTAGTTTGAATGGGTGAGGTTCAATCCATGACAGATGGATGGCGCCATTGGCGCAACTAACATCCATCAACAGGTGTATACGATCGTGGCAGACTCTACGTTCATCCACTCTTGGTAGTACTGATCTACCCAATAGCAGGGAGGATCAAAGTCCACTTTTTCAACCTTGTCAGTTCTCGTTTAAAGTAAGGCGGGAAGTGTGTTTGGTGCCAATTACAGTGTGCTCTATGTGGTGTCTCGTTAGTAGTGACCTATGTTGTAATCTGTAACCTGTTAAACTGAACTCTGTTGTTTGTTGTGAATAATTATTAATCTTACTTGCAATTATTTCTCCTTATGGCAATATCTCGCCAATTAATCATATTGGAATCGACCATTACCAGAGAAATTTTTGACACGATAAGCTTATTTTGGCCATACGGCCTCATCAGGTGTCATGAAAGCACCAATGAGCTTGTAGTCAGGAATGGGATTTGAACCTAATACCTCCACTACTGGAGGATAGCACTCCTATGGAAAGCCACAATGGACAAAAAAGCGCTCTTTTGTGGGGGCCCCATTTCCTGAGCGCTCAACTCCACACAACAGCGCTCCAGCTAAGATCTCAGCGCTCATTTCAATACACGAGCGCTCATTTTCAAAACACGAGCGCTCATTTTCAAATACCAGGAAAATACCAGGAAAATATCGATATCAAGTTGAGCGCTCTCTGTGTTAAAGTGAGTGGTCTATTTACAATATGAGCGCTGTGTGCAAAAAGTAACCGCTCAATTGTTTCATGAGCGCTCAATATTACAAAATTGAGTGCGCATGAAACAATTGAGCGCTACAATTAAACATTTGAATGCTCAATTTTTGTACAGAGTGCTGATATTGGAAATAGACAGCTGACTTTAACATATGAGCTGTCCATTTCCCATATGAAAGCTCAACTTGACAATGTGAGCGTTCAAGTTAATAATGTGAGCGCTTAACTTGACAATGTGAGCGCTCAAGTTAATAATGTGAGCGCTCAAGTTAATAAAGTGAGCGCTCAAGTTAATAGAGTGATCGAGCGCTCAAGTTAATAAAGTGAGCGCTGAAGTTAAGAAAGTGAGCGCTCAAGTTAATAAATTGAGCGCTCAAGTTAATAAAGTGAGCGCTCAAGTTAATCGCCTTGCCCACAACAGAAGCATATCTGGTTTGCTCCCATTATGTCTGGTTTATTATGGATAATGATTTTGCTAACAGTAAATAGTGTCGTAGCACCAAATGATCGTGAAAGGTTTTTGTCAGCTTGCAGACGAGAGTTCAATTCCTGTATTATGACCTTCACTTTGACAAATAGTTGGACAAATGAAAATGAGACTTCAGTGTGTAGGCGGTATGTCTGATGTTTGATTATATTTGGTTAGAAAAACGTGTTTCCAGTATTTATTTGTTTGTTTACATATACAGATTATCACGATTGTCTAATGATATCGAAATAGCAATGGGGAAGCTACTAGAGAATAATCACAACGTGCAAGAGTTGCTACGGATTTTAAATGGATGCATCGAAGAAGTTTCAGGTTTGCAAGTTGCACCAGAAGGTACGAACTGCAACCAGTTTAATGTTAACCCAGTTTAAAGTCAGCCCAGTAATTTTATTATTTTGTTGACAGCCGTACCTTACCATACCCCAGTGGAGCCTCCCATTGGACCTGGAAGGCCTGCTTTTTCAATACAGCCAGGACAGCTAAATTCCCTCCTGTCATGCAGATTCCGTCAAGTCAATATGGCTCAATTGTTGGGTGTATCACCTCGGACAATATCTCGCAGATTGAGGTAGTATATATTATGCACAATTAAATACATTTAATATTTCTTGCAAGGTTACACTACACGCTTGGCAAACTCAGCATCAAAGCTGAATTTGAGATTATACTCTTTCATTTTGCCACCAATTTTTAATCTGTTTTCAGCATTTGGTTCACAATAATGATCACTTCATATATATAACAGACTGATAATATGTACGAATAATAGCATCCTGAATAGTATAATTATGCCGTACGTTATTTAGACAAAACTGGTTAAAGTTTCCCATTAAGGTTAATCATTCCGAACGTTTAAAGACTGCCCTGGTGGGTAGGTGGCGCTCCAGTCGAAAAGGTATGCCTGTTAAAATGTTAATTTACAATTAGTTACTGCGTATTTATTGAAAGTCGGGACGGAATGGAATACAAGAAGAAACAATCTTTTATACAAGTACCTAGGTTTATGACGATAAACGTACGGTTAGGCCTCCAGGGAATTTCAAAGTTGGCGTCATTAGCTCGATTTTCGT
Source organism: Dysgonomonas sp. (assembly GCA_031546965.1). GTDB lineage: Bacteria > Bacteroidota > Bacteroidia > Bacteroidales > Dysgonomonadaceae > Dysgonomonas_A. The sequence goes on along the minus strand of JAVBJR010000309.1, from coordinate 2,115 downwards.
TCGAATTTCAGCGTCGGGGAGAGTATAAAGCAAAAACCGTAACTTGTAACATTACCAAACTCAGCAGGCAAGTACATAATTACGTTTCTCACAAATCGTTAAACCTTATTTAGCGTATTATTTCGTAATTTACGTTCGATAAAATAAAACGCCAATCAAGCGATTCATTTGAAATTTCACACTCGGTACGTTTTATTTTTTTCTAAGCGTTTTCCACCCAAATTTGTATGAATAAACGCAAACGATGTGTTATTATTACTGGATTGCACTTACTTGTTAAGTATCGTGATTTTACAATTACTGGTTTTTGCTTTATACTCTCCCCAACGCCGAAATTCGATACAAATGACGCCAACTTTGGAATTCGCTGGAGGCCTAACCATACGTTTAGCGTCATAAACCTAGGTACTTGTATAAAAGATCGTTTCTTCATTTATTCCAATCCGTCCCGACTTTCAATAAATATGCAGTAACTAATTTTAATTTAACATTTTAACAGGCACACCTTTTCGACTGGAGCGCCACCTACCCACCAGGTCAGTCTTTAAACGTTCGGAATGATTAACCTTAATATAGAAAACAATTTATTGTTAATTAATTTAATTTACAATTATTAAATGTTTTCCACATCATATACTATCGTGGTCTTTGTTCACCCTTGACCTTTAGTTTTCGTGGATTGCACTCCCTTGTTGGTTGCTTAACTTAATTTGGTTATGTATTTGGGGGAGTGGTTTCTGGGCTTTAAAAACCTGCCACTTTGCTGGTCAGGGTATAGTCATTCATCACCAAGATCATCACTTCATCCGCTCCATAGAAGACGAGTTGGTTGTTAAAGAGTTTCCTCAGTCAGCCTGATGGACTTGCCTCATCATGTGTGAGTTGTTCATCTCTTCATTCAACAACAACGTCCCAAAGACTTGTTGGTGCATCTGTGCTCTATGGCACAGTGCCGTTTTCATCAACCTCAAGTTCCTATGGACTTGATGAGCATTTGTGTTGAACAAGTGCTACTTCAACTCACCGCTGGGTTATCACCTTATTGGCCGACCTGGTAGCAACCTCCACAGGGCTGCTGTTCATTCATCATTGGAACTCACTTGTTCCTTCTATCTTTCCACTTCGCTTTTGCCGCAATCTCTACAAGGGTTGCTGGAACTCATATTCGACTTCTCCTGGTGTAAATGGTCTAACCTAAACATTGACTGTTCATTGATCTTTTAACCGTTTATTGTTGATTAAATTGTTGTTGGGAATCACTTTCGCCTTTTGAATTTTGAACCTCCACACTATCTATATTTTTATGTCTTACAGAATCGATTTCAATGGATTTTTTACGGCCAGGCTCGATAAATATTCAATGGAACGGTCAATGAGAGGATCACAGTTGGGACTAACTTAGTTTCACTTTGTTGTTTGTATATATGCACGTTTAATACTTATGGTTTCATAAGTGTCCTTAATTAATAGTTTGATGTAATGATTATGTTATTTCCAATACAATATGTTATGTGCATCTGTACTAATGTGTACTTTTTTATACAAAGTACAGTTTCTGTTTAATGCTTATGCAAGTAGATATTTTATGTATTATTATGTATTATTTTATGTATTACAGGGTGGATAAAAAGTCCTATTCAGTCATTTTTTGTGTGCTTACAGGACCAGATAATGGAATTCTTTTAATGGGAGCAAATAGAAAGTGGCTATTGCGATTTCGAATGGCAACTGAATTTGTGACTTTTTAACTTTCTGTCAAAGTCATCTTGTATCAAACTTTTAAACTGCTCAAGTTAAGCCTAGTGCTCACCAGCGCGTCAACGCATGCGTTGAAGGTGCGTCATGCGCCAGCACGTCCGCCAAGTCGTGCGTCGTATGTGCACCAATTGGCGGCGATGCCGAACGGCAGCGCCGCGCGGCACCAGCTGATGCGCCGTACGCGTTAATATACATGGCTGGGGAGGATTGTTGACTGAGCCACACCACCCTGCACGTGTGTACGGTGTATGCACGTCGCACGATGCTGACGCACGGCGGCGCTGGCGCCGGCAACGCGCGTGCGTCGACGCAGCGTCATGACGCACTGGTGAGCACTAGGCTTAAATAGGACCTTAC
>JAVBJR010000133.1:0-2716 GCA_031546965.1 Dysgonomonas sp. | reverse complement strand
TGATGGTCTGTGATGGTTACCATCACATACCATCACACCCAACCATCAAGACCATCACATACCATCACAAAAATCCATCAAGACCATCACATATTGTGTGTTTTGGCCACCATCATGTGATGGTTAGTTCCAGTAGGGAATAAATCTTCCATTTAACGATTTGGTGGATATTTCATGATGTCTGCAATGCACAGTGGGATTAATGCAAATCGAACGTGACGTCATAAATTCACGTTCGAGCTGCATTTTATTGCAAATCGCGATCGCAGCAGGTGTACCAGTAGGACCCGAATTCTATATGCGAAACTTCTGCAATTTCTGTTGCAAACGCAATCGCAGACGTAATCGCACCAAGTGTGTCCGCACCTTTAAATAAATATAAATTTGAGGAAAACTTTTTGGAAGTGGCATCATCATAGGGTTATATATTATCTCCCTTCAACCTTGCATCAACTGCAAATATGTGTGATGCAGCTGGATAAATCTTGATTCACAAGCTTGCTTCATGCTGCATGCGGTTGATGCGCGTCATGCATGTCTGTACGTCTTGGATGAACGTCACCGACGTTCAAAGTGACACACGTCACTTCCATTCTCATCTTGTATATCACAAATATGGAGCACAATTAAATACTTGCATTGAAGTTTGAAAATGTTCACCTCATATGTGTGGGTACGTCATGACGCTCAAACTTTACACCCTACATTCAGTTTCTTTCACTTTCACTTCTTTACAGTGGTATATAATAATAAAGTCCATCAATGTATGTTATACATGCAATGTTTGCGAGTTATCCGTGGAAACCCCTTGGCAAAGTTATCGTTCAAAAGGCTGAATGTGCCATTGAGCTCATTTCAGCGGTTACAGTGTGCGTAAGATAGTGATCCACCATATTGGAAAACTTGTATTGCTTTGCTATATTGGTTGTGCCATAAGGTGGGCGGGATTATTATGTACTCATCCATCCGCATGTGATGCAGCCAAGCCAATCAAAATTTAGTCCGCTTCAGGCATAGTTAGAATGACCACACTATATGTATCTGATGGACATGCAGTGGAACTTTTGATAAAAGGGCGTTTTATATCTATTTTATATTAAAGGTTAAATGTGAAACGTGGGTTTTGGTGTCAGAAGGTGCTTTGTTGTCGTGCGTTATCATCTGTTAGTGTCATTTTCGCACAGATAGCCTCTGGATTGCTTCCGGCAAGATGAAATCTTGCCAATTTTCAGCTGATTTTCTCGACGTGTCTCTCTAGATTTATTCTACTCATGTCTGAAGTTGACGTACCGATTGTGGGCCTTGTAACTTAAAATTCAATCAGCGTCAACTTTTTATTCCCCCTCCCCGAGTGTCAGAATCCAGAACATTTTGTGTTCGGTGCACTGAAGATTTTCAACGTCCAATCACGTTATATAGAAGAAAATATTTATTTTTTTAAATATTTATCTGATGCCTTCATGTATAAGTATCATGAGCACCAAACGTGCAGCGTCAAAGGTAGAATTCAATATATACCTGCTTATCCACCAACTCACTTGACATGACTAGCTCCACTAATCTATACCAACCTCTGTGAATTCATATTATCGTTACACCTGGATTATATTAGGCTTTAGTATTAACAGTCCATTTAAAAGTCAAATTGCTAATATGTTATATACTATACTGTACAATAATACTTTTTGCAAAACAATGTTCCACTTGGAATAATTGTTTTTGAATGTTCGGCAGTTCACCTTTAAAGAATAAATATGATTTTGATATTATTCCTGAAATTATTGACACTTCTTAAATGCGAGTTTCAGAATATGTGATAAATTAACATACTCAAATATATCATAATATGCAACTGATAAATGAGAAGCCATATGTCAATTAGTGTCTCTGTATTTATACTGTATTGACAATATTATGCATTGTTTATATTAAAAAGAAATGGCTTTTGTATTCTGTACTATCAAATATTAGAAGCTTTATTTTAAAAAATTTAACAGATTTTCCAAAATGTAGGAGCTTTCATTCATTCAATATATACTAAACAGTTTAAATGAGGTACTATATATAGAAACCTTTCCTGCTATAAGTAATTATGATTGCTTTATTTGCTCTGCTTTTATAATATGTACGTGTATTTGTGTAGATACATATGTGATTCCATTAAGTTTAATATCAAATGTCATAAAAGATTGGTATCATGTACATGGCCAACAATGATTTATCTACAAAATCTGATTTTTTTTTTTCATATTAATCTTTGCTGACATCTTTTCTGGTTGGTTGGCACTGAAAGTATAGTATAGTATGTAGTAGACTCATGCAATCCTGTCTGATATAGTAGCCTATAGGACATTTCTATATATGTCTGTAATTACAATCTGGGGGATTTGTCCAGTAATACTAGGCAATCGGCGAAATTTATATCTCTGAATGTTGACGCCGATGGCCAAAGCGTCGTCACAGTTAATTTGCTGAGTGCAATGGCGGATGTAAATGTATCTGTATAGATCTCATTAGGTGAGGATGATGATCATTAAAGTCCACTTCGATACTTGTTCTTGTCCTCTTTCAATACTACACTCTAAATTTCTGCCAAATATCAGATGCTGAATTTTAAGATGTCCCATCTAGTTTTCAGACGTTTAGGTATAATAAGATGTTGGTTGCTTCAGATACATCTTAAAGTCACGCATTACAGTTAATAATCCACTGAAAT
>JAVBJR010001139.1:0-3533 GCA_031546965.1 Dysgonomonas sp. | reverse complement strand
GAGCAATTAAAAGTATTCAGCACACTTGGATTTTGTGCAAGTCTTGTGCACACTGTGCAATCTCCCTTTCTTTGCATGTGCAAAGTGAGGGTGCCAATTGCTAAATAATAGGGCCCGCTCCCTCCCCCTTTTTAATCCCTTAATTGGTTTTTGTCGTAGATACTGCGACTGTACTATATATAGATAACATATAGGCTATGTTCTTTGTCACTGCATAATTTTGCAGCATTTTAAGCTAGAGCAGGCATTTGATTCTTTGGAGAAAGGAATATTTAGCACCAGATGAAATAATAATATTATCTCGTTATTGCCACTCTATAAATCGAAAAGGAGGAATTAATTATATATACAAATTAAAATAAATCATTGTCATACAATATTTACAATGCAGCATTGTTTGATTTTACTTCAACCCCAAAATGAGTTGATTCACTTGCCAGTAAGTTGATTTTGTGCTCTACTATTGTGTTGATGATTATCAACATTCTACAAATACAAAATTAAATACCTGACTGTGCAGAATGTATTAGCCACATTTTATTTTAATATTCAAGGCTGAGGTTTGACATTTGAATTGAGCACACTTGTAATAAACTAGCTAAATGCCCGCGGCGACATGAAATTTTTTAGCACTGCAGTAATTTATTTTACGGCCATGGTACACTTACAAAAATCCAAAAATTCCGTTACATTTTTAAAAATAGTACGTAGTAAATGCGTAAATGTATGTTTAACATCTTCAGAAAACATGAAAGCCAAAATTTTCCACTCATATTTACTCTTGCAACCAAATAAAACAATATTTGGCCTATTTTTGAATCTGATATATGTGTACTCGCCTATGAACACGTGGAAGCGATCCCCCATGCGACCGCCATTTTGACTTATGGCAAAAGAGAGCGTGGCAGCCAATCAGAGCCCGACCGAAATCGGACAATTGAGTAGTTTTCAGATAGGTATGATAATTTATTTGTAATTAAATTTTGTTAAATATCTAACGCATTTATTACATTTCCATAAAATAGTAAACAATAAGCAACAGTTGATATTGTGATCTAATATGTGTTCCCATGTTGCATGAGTTGCAATAGTATATGAATGCAGAAGTATTAAGATTAGACTATACCGAAAGCGCGTTCAAAGTTGCACTATGGGTATGATGCGGTTGGGCATTCTTGGTCACTGTTGGCTATACCTACCCGCATCATAACATCTCCTTCAAATTGGTCAAAAGTCTGTTATCGTACTGGGTTGTGTGATATTGTTCATAAAGAAGTGTTCAAAACACACTATTTCACAACATTGTTTAATTCACTGCCAGTGCGTGAAACATACATACTACACGTGTTGATTCTTGCACGCAGTATTTTGATTTATAATCAGCGTTGAAGATACCTTCATAATTTGTGTGCAGAGAATCAATACTTTATGCAATTGAATTGAACTAAATTTAAATTTAGAGTAGAAAATAATTCCACAAACTCATAAATGTGGAAGTCTTATTTAATGGACCAATATGTTTCGACATATGCGTGTCATCATCAGGGTCAAACCAAGGAATACTAAGGTCATGGAATGGAAACTCCAGCAAAGCGATGCGATCGATGTGTGAGGAAAGGCGACACGTGAACTTGTGACTGAGCTAGCGCAGTAAATATTCAATTTATTGGATAACACCAAAGGTACGTGTGTTCTGCGACACAATTTAGATGGTACTATCAAAAACATAACCGTTCAAATACTTGGCGTAAGTCCATTATGGAATACGACAAATAGAACAGCGGTGTATTTTTTCATATTCCATAATGAACTTACACAATTGAAGTATTTCAACGGTTATTTTTTGACAATGCCATCTAAATTGTGTTGTAGAACACGCTTACCTTGGGTATTATCCAAAAAATTGTATATTTACCGCGCTGGCTCAGTCGAAAGTTCACACATTTGCTTCCAACGCCTAATTTTCCTCACACATCGATCGCATCGTTTCCCTTACAGAAAAAATACTGCAGTTTGTGCAATTTAATGGCACTTTTCATTCATAAAAATGTAAGAATGTACCATTAAATTGCACAAACTTCAGTATTTTTCTGTAAGGGTTGGCTGGAGTTTCCATTCCATATCATTAGTATTCCTTGATTACATGTAACAAGTAGCACACATACTTTCCGTAGGAAGTTCACGGTGTCCGGCGTGAAGTGCGGCAGTTGCAACAAGGGCGAGTCTCTATCCCAAAGACCTTGCACGACCATCGGTGCAGTCCTTATGATCCATTGCAACGTTTCCAAAGACGGCATCCTTGAAACTAAAACCAACGTGAAATAAATATATTTCGACTACAGCTTAATTAACATTTAAAAAAACAAGTACATTGCCATCATCCCTTGAAGGTGCATTCAAGGAAATGAGAGGGATGTAATGGCAGGGTACCCAGCGATAATTATAAATGAAATTCCCTGATTTCCAGGTAATTTTTCAGAAATTTCAATGATTATTTCAAAATATATAGCAATTAGGATGTTCAGAATAAATTCATTTAATGCATTCATGAATTAACTGTTAATCCACACTATCACAAATAAGCTAATACTTGAATGCAGGCGGTGGGATTTTATTCAGCGGGCTTAAAAAACATTTTTTACGGTGTCCAGGGGGCTTGAAAAATTACAGTGACTACACCGTAAAATAAAGCGGTGATTTATATGTTTGAAACAACCGAGACATATTTTTCCGTTAATTGATTTTTGATTTCTACTCAATCGGCATTTACTTTTGAAATGAGCCTCGTATTTCCCTGATCGCTGGGTACCCTGAATTAACATCATTGGCAACCTGCTACTTACACCTTCTGGCATGCACCAGCATCGTGAGGTTTGCGAAACACTGAATCATTTCCTGTAATAGGTAAGGGCACTTCTTGACTATGTATGCCCTATCTGTGAAAATTAAAGGAAAGAATACATTGCAGAATAGCATGTAACTGTAACAGACATGTCCTTTCAATTAATTACCTTTGTCTAAAGTATTCGGTGGCAAATCCTTTCTCGAGAAATGTGCATGAAGGAGTATTCTAGCTTTCATGCTGTATGGGAAACACAGTGGAGCTTCCCGGTTCTTTTCTCCCAGGTCGTCCAAATCTTTCATTAACTGTTATTAGCCCCAAAACGAAATCACAATTACGTATTGCAAATATGTATTTTTAATTTGTACCATGATATACTTACTGAATAAAGTTCAGCATCGTCGCTTGGTCTCTCAACCACTTCACTGTTGGATCTTTTGGAAAATTCCAGGGAACCCGCCATTATCATTATAACACCTAACACCAAGAAGCGAAATGGAAATAACAAACATTTTATTTAATTTCCTGAAATTTCCTCACATCGATAAATATGTTAAAGGAGAACTGACACGGTTTTGTAAGGTACCCTGATAATCGGCTAGTAAGTAGTTATTGTGTCCCTTATAACACTGGCTAAAGCAGAAATCGATTAAAAATTGAAGAAAAAAAGTTATTAGCGTTTTACCGATTT
>JAVBJR010000410.1:0-7964 GCA_031546965.1 Dysgonomonas sp. | reverse complement strand
CACAAACTAAAAGAATGTGATGTTTGAAATACACCGTTTTTAACACTGATAAGAAATATCTCAATTTTTCAATAGTTGTACTTATCTTTTATTTTGTAAAAACCCAGTGGATTGCATGATGTATACAATTTTTAATTCTTCTATATTTTATGTATTTATAAATAACTCCTCACGCTATTATTTTATGGAATTCAATGTTTTTGAAAAATTGTATTCATTGATTTCTGTTTAAGAATCACAAATAATATTTAAATTTGATTTCTGGTCACAAAGTTGTAGATTGCATGCCGCAGCACGCCTGATACAGTTAAAATTCTGCACACCTGTGGCAGCTTTAAAGAATGTTAGGGTTGCATGAATGCTATTATTTTCTCAGATAAATATACCTGTCCTAGTTTGACTGGTAGTGATTGTGACCGGATTACATTTGCACAATATCCACTTGTAAGATGGAAGGCAAAAATTTATATTAGAAGCACAATTCCCCGTTGAAAAGTACTTTATAGAGAAATGGTTAGTAATTATCCCTGCCTACGAAGCATAAAACCCAGTTTTTCATTCGCCGTCTGATATGTTACAATATTTCAGTTCTTTTTGTTTAGTGTTTTATCGAAGTTGTTTTGGACTAAGTTTAATGCCACAGAATATTTGCTGACGTCTTTTTGGGGTCACTGACTCCATGCAAAATTGTCGGACTTCCAATGAATATAATGTGTTTTAATGTTTGCCCATTTTCCAACAAATTACGTAAACTATATCTTGATTATGAAGAAAACGATCGAAAGACAGTACGTACCTTTCTGAAGATATCAATAACGTTTAGCACCCGGATTTCCCAATTAACGGTGTAAAATTCACCCAACTTTGAGATTTTTTTTACAAACGATTGGATTAGAATTCCGTAATAAACTTATGCGTTTCTCTTCGCATCATATGCAATTTATTTCATATTTGTATCATGTTTAGATTTTTTAATATGGTTTTCCAACATATGGGCATTCAGCCACGCTTCAATTGGCAATCGTACACCACCAGGGGCGCCCAGATCGGAAAAACAACTTGATACTCCACCTTAAACCTGAAAAGTTGACCACTAAATAAGAACAAGGAATATGTACTTAGTATTCCTTGATAAGAAGTGGGAAAAATAAAATTTCTCACTTGACAATTTCCTGTCCTGTAATTTGACATGCATGATAAGACAGATAAGGAATAATCCCCAGGCACGAGTATGTCTTAATTTAGAATTCCTAGTCATAGGGGAATGTTCTGATGTCCTCGGCTGATACTGACGTCATATTGGATGCCAAATTTCAAAAAAAGTTATGCTTTTCCACCCCTCATTGCGCAACTGCATCCTTTTTATTCTGGTTGCCATTTTCTGGGTGGTCTGTGTGTATATTACCTACAAGTAGTACAGTGTCCTGCATTCATTTTCTATGCATTTAAAATACAACACCTGTTAAAGTAAGCTGGATTATTTTGGAACCATGAGCGGTCAACATATACAAGTTTCACTGGATTTTGTAATCTAATATTCTATAAAATATTTCTCTAACATTCAAATTTATTTCACAATATAGTACGGCAGTAACTATAATTCAGATGACTTTGTATATTGTCATGCTGGTATTTAGTGTATATGTATGAGATTGCATTCATCAAACAATTAATAGCTGATTTCAATGAATAAAATATCTGATAACAATGCAAGATATTGCTATAATCAGGGAATCACATATACTTAAGATCTAATGTCTACTAGTTGTACAGTCTCTGCATTGATTTTCTATGAGTTTTTAAATGTGTTCACCACCTGTTAAAGTTGACCGGATATTTTTTGGATCCATAAGTGGTCAACACACACAAGTTTCACTGTGTTCTCTTAAGTAATTTTACAATATATTTGTTAATGTTGCATGCACAACCTACGTATATTTTTTAATTAAATCAACTATATTAAATAAATACAAGTTTCTGCAAATTCAAATTAATATGTATCTGTTTATTTTGCGTCCATCGATTTTTCCAATAAGCTAGCAGCTCATTGATCGGTGCAATTAATATGCAAATTAATATATAGTGCCATTCAGAATACTGTACTACATTATTTTACCTTGAGGCTTGAACATACGATTTCTGTGGGGCCCATTACATGAAGTAGTGCTTGAAAGCTGCACTCCATCAATCCCGCTTATACAAGTATGGCGAATTTGAACGCGGAATTGATGATGGAACGTAGAACGGTTTAGAAACCAGCATGTGGTCACACCTAATACGTGCAACTCAAGTCTCCTTACATCATATACCTCATTGCTGTAACCATCTGTGGTTCCTGAAGCTTTTTCCGACGTTGGAGAGTACATCCACTGCAGTCTGGTGCCATTTTCTTCTTCCAATCGCAATTTTTCCCCTGAAAACTCTTCCAGAAGAGCCAAAAACTAACTCAAACTTGATCCTGGGTTTGATTGAACAGTGCGCTTTGTTTCGCAGAGTGAAACAAGTCGTCGCTAGGTGTCGCTACCGCCCACGCTCAACGCCGAGGTTAGCAGATGGTGTGCAGCTAGCCAAAAAGCCTGCATAAAAAATAAAAATATGATATTATTTTATTTTATTTTGTACTGTCAAATATTTCGATCGCAACTTGCAGGACAGATGTGCCCAACGTGCAAATTGATCACATAAAATGAACTGGTTTTTGACATATCAATTTTCCTCAATAAACGGGAAGTGGCAAACAGTTTCTGCACTTACAGATTTTGGCAGTTTAGAATTTTAATACAACATATTTTTAAACCAGATTGAATTCAATTTAAAAAGTCGCTAGAAAGCTTGGCATGACACCAGACGTTTGACATTTTGTGTACAATTTCTAAAATGATGTTTGCGTGCTACACAACTGTTCTTATGTGGCCACAATGAGAAACAAAAACATATATTATTACATTCTCTCGAAATGTGACTTAACAATTACGGACCCGTCCGGGATTTGAACACAGGACCTCACACACCTTAAGCATGAATCATACCCGTAGACCAAAGGGCCACAAGCAATAGCTCTGCAAAAATGTGGTAATAACATAAATGTCTTAAATTTTGATTGTGCGATATGAATGTCCACAAGAGGTGCCCACAAGTAATGATGTGGATGTGTAAGGTTATTTTCAAATAAGTGATTTTCAGAACGCTATTGTAAATATTTTACTTAATCTTCACACTCAAAAGACTCTAACGAAAAATAATTAACAAAGGTTAATTTAGCAAGTACTCTGCTGATGTCACAATCAATAAGACTCCAGCATATCGAGGTTATCCTATTTGACTTCTAACGAAACGTTTTAGCCACAAGACTAAAATGCACACTGCCGTGCGAGAAAACTGCTTTAAACCGTCTTAATACCTGCAATTTTTGACATCTATGGAAATAGGTGTGCATGTTCCGAGTGTCAAGCACAGAAGCATTCTGCAAAATGTTTGATTGCCTGTATCTCCCGTGTTTGTTGTCTGAATGTCGTTCTGTTTGTTGCACTAGCCTCGTTTCTCCATCCTCTACAAGTCTCCAAAAAACATGCCTATTTTACAGTGCGTACTGCAAAAGCTAGACTTCGCATGACCTAGACAACGTTTGTCAAGGTCACCGGGATTATGCATAACGTTTAGCCCTCACAGTTTAGGTTACAAAACCCAAAAACATTATTCTAGTCCATACACATGCACGGTTTTCATTTATTTAACAGTATTCACCGAATTTCCATTGTTACCTCTGATCTGATTCACCCTGTATACAGGGTGTCCACAAAATAACTCCCTGAAACAAATTTTATATCCCATGAACAAGGAGGCCAAAAAACATGCGGTTTGCTGTAAAAGCAAGAAAAATTCTTAAAGTTTTTATTACAATTTAGTACACTTCAAAGTGGGCACTCTTTGTAGCCCTTAAAATGTATAAACGGTATTCAACTTCCCGCCATACATTTGTCAGCATTTGTGTATTAAAGGTGACCTGACACCGAAAAATTTTCATGTCAGATCTGGTTGAAACGGCAGGAATGAGTTTTTAACTTGGTCATAAAATGCTGTGAAAAGTTTCAGATTTTTCGATCCAATAGTTTTTAAGCTGTGAGCAGTTGAAATCGGACAATAAATGTGACAGCAAATTTGAAACCGGTAAACCTGCTTGCCGTCAAATACGTGCGCCGTCCGTACCAGTATTGTTCCAGAATGCAGCAACAAAAAAACGGCGGCCGACGTACGGACGCTCTCAGCGGCGTCGGCAGCAAAATTGCGTTTCAAATTGCGTTTCAAACGTCCACTTGTAAGATCGCAGCTAATAAATGCTTTTAAATTAATCCGAAGGAACTCACAGTTTTATTTTTAGTCATTTTAACGGATTGTAGTGTTTAAATGGGACCTTACAAAACCGTGTCAGGTCACCTTTAACAGTTGCTATGGCGTTCTTTATTCTCTCTTTCAAAGTGGCCATGTCTGGTACAGGTGTCTTGTAAACATGTTCCTTAACATAACCCCACAAGAAAAAATCTAATGGGGTTATGTCAGGTGAGCGCCGTGGCCAGAGAATTGGACCATCCCGACCAATCCACCTTCCTGGAAATGTGACGTCTAGGGCTGCACAAACTGTCAGAGCCCAATTCGGAGGTGCTCCATCTTGTTGCCAGATTATTCTTGGCTGCCTATCTTCAAGTTGAGGAAACGCAAACTGCTCTAACATGTCCTGGTACACTTGGGTGTTCACAGTGTTATCAACAAAGGAAAACGGACTAATGACCTGGTCCCATAGCAGTCGACACCAAACGTTTACCTTTGGGCTGTCCCTCGCATGTTCCCTGACCACATGTGGGTTCTCCTCACCCCATATACAGATATTGTGTGTATTCACCTTTCCTGACAAGTGAAATGTCGCCTCATCTGTAAAGCATATGGGGTGCAAGTAGGCTACTCATTATCCTCGTCAATATTGTTCAACATGTTTACAGCAAAGGTTTCATGGGGTGGACAGTCGGCAGGCTCCAGGACTTGCACCATTTGCAATTTGTTGGCAAAAAGTCTTAGTCGTTTATATAGTACCTTGTGTACTGTCGACCTTAGCATTTGGAGCTTACTGATCTTCCTGGACTATGCAGGCAATAGCTATACGGATTTCCTTCACTTTTTTATCTGAGACGCTAGGTCGCCCGGAACTTTCACTTTTATACACAGACCCTGTTTTGAGGAATGACTTTAACCACTCCTTTATTGACCTAACATCTGGTGGCGCCTTTTCAAAGTTTGTTCTGGAACGTCTCTGTACTGCAATCGGCAATTTGGTCTCAACTAACCACACCACACATTGTGCTTTCTCAATGGGAGACGCCATTTTCTGTATGACGGGTGGTTGGAGAACCGTTACTTCCGTGTTTGCCCAAAAGTGCAACACAAATTCTTTAGGAGATGCTCTTCCTTTTGCTTCAAACTGCATGTTTTTTGGCCTTCTTGTTCAGGAGATTTAGAATGTTGGTTTCAGGGAGTTATTTTGTGGACACCCTGTATTTTAATCTGCCGTTTTCAGTATTCAAATTGCTATTTTATAGTCAATATTTTGACACCATTGGATTCATATTTATGAAGAACTAGTCAGTTCTTTCAAATTTGAAATTAATTTAAACTATAGTCCCAACGCTCTGTGGTCCCCCCTTTAACAAAAGGGCCTTATCGGAAATCTTAATCCTTTAATTGCCATTGCTCACTTGCCCTTTGGTGCAAGTGGACCAGTCCATCCTGCTACCTGAACTGTTGCAGGATGGACTGGTCCACTGCAACCAAAGGGCCGGCCAGAGAAGGGTACTGGGCAGCATCTATTAGTGAACACTGGCAATTAAAGGATTAAGATTTCCGATAAGGCCCTTTTGTTAAAGGGGGGACCACAGTTAGAGCGTTGGGAGTATATCAACCGTCATGCCGGCCACTAAATAAAGCTGAGCGAAGTAATTTAAAGCAAAAGGATTAAATTCATGTCAGTGCACCATCCTGTGAACTTTCTTTAGCACTTGGACAAAAATGAATGAACAAATTGAAAAATGCAAGAAAAATATTTAAAAGACAACTCATACATAACTACAGAATGGGAATGGCATTTACAGCATAATAATGTGACATTTATTAGAGAGTACAAGGTAATCCGGAAAGCAACGCACATTGCCATGATTGCCATAGTTGTACAAGTTGTCAACTGATACGTTCAATGTGCTATATCTACAAGTAATCTCGTACCGATTTTAATATCTTAATAAATTTAGAAGTGTTTCTTCCAATCAATGCGTTTCAGTTCTGAAAGTTTCCTGAAAATTAAGTATTTGGCAACAAAATATGTCAACTACTTAAGACAAACATGCCGGTTATGTGTACCCGCAGTTTGCCTAAAGAACAAGCACGATGACCAATATTGTACCATATTCCCTGCAGTTAAACCAACAGGTTGTAGATAGGTTTAAATGTGTTCGTCAGCAGTTGCGAGCAGTTGTGGCCGAGTGGTTAAGGCGTCTGACTCGAAATCAGATGGGGTTACCCGCACAGGTTCGAATCCTGTCAACTGCGAAGTTAGTGTATTTCTTTGCTAAGTGCGTGTCTCTTTATTTCCTTTTTAACATATAGACCCTTCTAGTTTTGGTTTAATGGGCGCCACCATCTTGCAAATATGTCACCAGCACGTCACTTGTCCGCCATTGCATTCGGGCAAGGTCCTAAGCGAGACTACTGTGGTGCTGCCGAGAGAAGCAAGTCGAAGGGCGGGGATAACGAGGGGCGAGGGCAGGGACTCGTCCATCTAAAGAGGTGGCCGCGTTTAGGCTGCACCCGAGCCGATGACGTCATCCATATTGGCGGCACTCAGTCCCCAGCCAGATTGCTATAATTTATTTTGTTTATGCCAAAATCTATCAAACATACTGTAATTAATATAAACTGGTTTGTCAGGGTGCATTATCAGACATCGTAGGTAGAATATAATCAATCCCAACTGTGTACAAGTTGGGATTGATTATTCCACCTACTGTTATTCTACCTCATAATGCGCTCCCTAACTACCTTTGTTGAGAATATGGTCATATAATTGCGGTCATAACCGAGAAATTCTTAAAATCGTGATTTCGGATGAAGATATTGAAAGCATCAACTGATGACATATTGGGGAGAATAATGATTGTATCACAACAGCTGAATTTCCATTCCAAAGTATTCTGTAAAATATTGATTTGACAATAAACACACTATATTATAAGGACTCACATGGCAGCATATCACACATCCAATGCAAATTATAGAAATTCATGTTATCACATTTTTGCACATATTCATGAGTGTGGCCCGTTGATCCAGGAGTTGATTGATACACACTTACGGTGTGACAGGTTCTGGGATTAAATTCCAAATAGATCTTTCACTGAATACTGGCGTTTTAATGAGGCATTAGAAGCTCTTTTAATATGTAAATGCGCCATTCCCATTGATACCCCTTACAAGCAATGATATGTGTTAACAGCAGCAATATTGTCATGGCATGCGATTAGATTAGATGACATAAATTCTATAAACACATTAAAAATGATGCGGATCAATGAAGCAAAATACATGTTATGGAAATCTATATTATTCTTACATTTAACAGAGCTTCTAAAAGTGTGGCCTGTTGGTCTAGGGGTATGATTCACGCTTCGGGTGTGTGAGGTCCCGGGTTCAAATCCCGGACGGGCCCTCATAGTAATTTTATAATTACATCTATGCTTCAAAAGCGCTTTTCAAAGGTTAAATTTGCACTTTGCATTGCAACGTTTAAAGGTGACCAGACACGGTTTTGTGAGGTACCCTGATAAAAATATCATGTTGTAGGAAACAATATAACTGTTCAAATGCTAGAACAGAAATGCACAGAAAAATTTATAACTAAAGATATAAAATTGCGAAATTTAAGC
>JAVBJR010001074.1:0-3711 GCA_031546965.1 Dysgonomonas sp. | reverse complement strand
TATTTAATCAAGTTGTAGTACACTTGTACACTTCCAGCAAAGAAAAGGTCCTCAGACCAGCAACGAAAACTGTTGAACAACTATCACAATCTTTTACATGGATTACACGATGGCGCACAGTTATCTTCACACACAAAGTTAGTAACTTGCCACTCTTACCCAAATAACTCAGACTTGCGATTTAACAGCGTGCTTTTGTAACGTTTACGCTCAGGTGACAATTTCACCAGCGGCTGTTCAGCGGACGAACCGGACCTTAAATACGACTAGCGTAGGTGGCGCTTCGGACTAAC
This sequence comes from Dysgonomonas sp., assembly GCA_031546965.1. GTDB lineage: Bacteria > Bacteroidota > Bacteroidia > Bacteroidales > Dysgonomonadaceae > Dysgonomonas_A. The sequence goes on along the minus strand of JAVBJR010001074.1, from coordinate 3,418 downwards.
TCCACCCACTGAGAACAGAACTCTGAGAAGGGCACGTCACTGGTAATTAATAAACAAACCACTAATAGAAAGTGGGGGTGACTAAACCACGCCCTAGCACCCAATTGGTCAAAAATGGGGTTCATTTGGCTAGCCGTGCAGAATCTATATAGATTACTTGTTTTCTACACAAAATACGTAGAATCTGAGGTTACCACGCTTTTTATCGACATTGCTTTCATTATACATGTTCAATTTTCAGAGTACCCTAGAAATCTCTATCAGTTCACCTAAAAACTATTGGATCGAAAAATCTGAAACTTTTCACTGCGTTTTATGACAAAGTTAAAAACTCATTCCTGGCTTTTTAACCAGATCTGAAAAACCAAATTTTTCAGTGTCAGGTCACCTTTAAATTTCCTTGCGTTATAAATGGGTTTATCTAGATATCTGTAGAAGAATATTTCCTATCTGTAGCTGTGTGGTTTGACTTTATAAAATTATCAATAAATCAATAACATTTTTATGTTGATAGCGGTTGTGACATTTTCGCAACAGCGTAATATAGAACAAAAAGGCTGCAAAAATATGTGACTTTATAATAGCAATAATTATAGATGACAACTTGTCCTCGATAGTATACTGGTTAGTATCATGCACCGCCTGTCAAGCGGGAGACCAGGGTTCGATTCCCGTTGGGGAGGCAGTACTTTGGACAGTGTAGGTTTTTTTAAATACATGAAAATTGTTCATGACGAAAATTTATAAGAAGAAGGAACTCTCACTGGCTGCACTCAGTCGATCCCCAGCTAAAACCTATGATTTTAAAGGACAACTGACAGGGTAAAATTTATCTCACCAAATCGGTTGAAATTATTTGCGTGCGTTAACACCCTCTATCTGCACATGATCTGATTTTTTTTAAAATTTTAAGTCGATCCGTTATTTTTATAAAAATTGGCAAACTTTCGTAAAATCGGTGGTCGAAATGCGTCGGTATGTCAAAATAACACGCTGAAACACGTATAGTACGCTGCCATTGGCTGAAGTATCTATGACGCCACACCTACTTTTACCTCATGGGCTAGAGCAATCTAGATCAACCCACAGTCACCGTTTAGCCAATGGCGTTCTGGCTGACGTTCTCCTCTGTGAAATTAAATAACTCCTTCAATAATTTTTATAAAAATATTTTAAGGAAACTCAGTTTTAATTTAACGTTCCCTGTCAACAGTTTTAATGGCATGGGACCTTACAAAACCATGTCAGTTGTCCTTTAAGGTTAATCATCCTGAACTTATAAAGACTGCCCTGGTGGGTAGGTGGCGCTCCAGTCGAAAAGGTGTGCCTGTTAAAATGTTAATTTACAATTAGTTACTGCGTATTTATTGAAAATCTGGACGGATTGGAATAAATGAAGAAACGATTTTTATACAAGTACCTACCTTAGGTTTATGACGATAAACGTACAGTTAGGCCTCCAGAGAATTTCAAAGTTGGCGTCTTTAGCTGGATTTTCGTTCGAATTTCAGCGTCGGGGAGAGTAAAAAGCAAAAACCGTCATTTATAACATTACCAAACTCAGCAGTCAAGTACATAATTATGTTTCTCGCAAATCATTAAACCTTATTTAGCGTATTATTTTGCTATTTACGTTCGAGAAAATAAAATGCAAATCAAGCGTTTCATTGCGAATTTCACACTCGGTACGTTTAATTTTTTTCACCGCGTTTTCCACTCATGTTTGTATGATTAAACGCAAACGATGTGTCATCATTACTGGGTTGCACTTACTTGTTAAGTATCGTGATTTTACAGGTACCGGTTTTTGCTTTATACTCTCCCCGACGCTGAAATTCGATCTAAATGACGCCTACTTTGATATTCTCTGGAGGCCTAAGTGCACGTTTATCGTCATAAACCCAGGTACTTGTATAAAAGATGGTTTCTTCATTTATTCCAATCTGGCCCGACCTTCAATAAATACACAGTAACTAATGGTAAATTAATATTTTAACAGGCACACATTTTCGACTGGAGCGCCACCTACCCACCAGGGCAGTATTTACACGTTCGGGATGATTAACCTTAAGTAGTCTTGATTTATTCCTGTAAGGATACATGAAAGACCTCGTGTATGGTACTCCAGTAGACTCCCAAGAGGACCTCATTGCACGAATCTCTCTTGCTGCATCACATGTGCAGGACGTGCTCTAGGACCCTAGGGTGACACTTGACACATGACTTAAATTGTTTGTTACAGTACCCCCTACCTCCCTTTCCATTTTGTTTAGAGAGTTTTGACTCACGCTGTATACCCGAGTTACTGGATCTATGCCCCAAAGAGGAGGAGCCAATTTCCCACTTCAGTGCGCAGTTAGATTGACTATTTCCCCATTTGGTCATGTTCTGAAGGGGGAAATTGGCTCCTCCCCAAAGGTACATAGAAGCAGTACATCAAAGGGTTGTGGATGAGTGGAATGGGTTGCCAAGTGAGGTGGTGGAGGCGCTCACCGTAGAAAGTTTTAAAGCAAAGCTGGACGATTTTTTCAATAGTATGGGGAGGGTATAGGTACTTGACAGGGGCAACCTAGTTGGGCCAAGAGCCTGTTGTTGCCTGACATATTGTATTGTATTGTATCATCCTGGTTGTTGGAACAGGTACGATTGGTTCAGCGAACTGGACCTACGATGGTACGCATTACCCGCCGTGTCCAACATGTTGTTCGATGTGGGAGGAGTCGAGTTCCCCGCAGCTCCTTTCAACGGTTGGTACATGCTGACCGAGATAGCCTGCAGGGACCTGGCGGATTCCTCTCGTTTCAACGTCCTAGAGCACGTTGCTTTCGGGATGGGCTTGGATACAAATTGCCCCGCGTCCCTATGGAAAGACCGTGCCCTAGTGGAGCTGAACGTCGCTGTATTACACAGTTTCCAAGTAAGTATCCATCATGGTACTCTGTATACAGGTAAACTGGGCTAGGGACTATATATATGTGGATCACGTGACAGACTCGAAACGTGACCATCGTTGACCACCATACGGCATCCGAGTCTTTTATGAAGCATTTGGAGAACGAGTCGCGCTTAAGAGGAGGGTGCCCGGCTGATTGGGTGTGGATAGTACCACCCCTCAGCAGTTCCCTTACTCCGGTCTTTCACCAGGAGATGCTTCTGTATACGATGAAACCATCGTACGAGTATCAGGAACCTGCTTGGAAGACCCACCAATGGAAGAAGGGACGCGGCGCCGGTAAGAACCGTGCCGACAGGAGGAAGTCCACCAGGAAGTTTCGCTTCAGGGAGATTGCAAGGTTACGTATACTCCATCCATCCACTCTATCTACAGTTCTTGCCTTAGGCCACACCCTCCTGATCCTTTCCCAGGTTCGGACTAACTTGAACCGGTGAGTCTACTTTCATAAAATGGAGGAGTGCG
>JAVBJR010000238.1:0-2815 GCA_031546965.1 Dysgonomonas sp. | reverse complement strand
CTACCAACAAAACATTTGGTCCGTCGAGGCGGATCATTCTTGGTGAAGTCTACAGTGGATGTTAGAAGTCTTCAGTTGGGCAGACTTCCTTGTCTTCAAGCTGTACCAAGGTCTTCAGGTATCTGGTGATAGAGGCTTTACTGAAGATGAGGCGGTCTATGACCAGCCAAGTGAAGTTGCTGGAGAGCGCTATTGAGCACCCTGAGACTTTGACTCAGGAATACATATTGGAGTATCATAGTCAAGTGGTGGTCATTTGAAAGGAAAACGTTGATCTGCATGAACTCATCAGCATCAAGAGCTCTGATGAGTCTTATGAGCAGCATGAACAGCAATTTTTTGACTTATCGGAGCGAATTAACAAGATAAAGACCACATTGGATGGTCTGATTAATAGGAGTTCTGATGTTTCTATGATGAACAATTCAATGCTCATCCCAGGGAGTCAGGCCCGAGTGCCTTCTGATGTGCGACTTCCTCGTCTGGACTTGCCTGTGTTCGATGGTGACATTTATCAGTGGGTGTCCTTTCATGACTTATTCAAGAGTGTGGTGTATGACAACTTCGCGCTGACTGGAGCCCTGAAGCTTCAGTATCTGAAGGCATCTTTAAAAGGCGAGCCATCACTTCTGGTGCACAGTATTCCCATTTCCAATGCTAACTTTCTGGAAGCTTGGGGACTTCTGGTTGGAAGGTATGACTGCAAGAGAGAAATTATTCGAGCCCAATTAGAACGCTTGGTCATGCAACCAACTATTACGAGTGAATCTCCTGTAGCCCTTCGAAAACTCATCGATACTACAACAGAATGTGTGCGCTCCTTGGAAGTTTTGAAGTTATCAAAAGAAGAATTGTTCGAGCTGATGGTGATCCATCTAGTGTCTAAGAAGTTGGACCCAGAGTCGCGACTTCAATGGGAGCGCTCCCTTGATGATGTTAAGCTCCCCAGTCTGGAGAACTTTGTGAAATTCTTGGATAATCACGCACGAGTTACTGCTGTTGTCTCGGTGAAATCTTCTGGGAAACCTCTACACTTTGGTGAGCCAAGACCAGTGACCAGGAATGATGTTTCTGTTCATCAGAGCGCTCTGAAGTAGAGTTGTGAGTTCTGTCAGGGTGACCACCCTGTTTTCAAGTGTGACACCTTTTTAAAGCTCTCCATACAACAAAGGATTGAGAAGATCAAGCGACTGCGGTTGTGCTTTAATTGTCTTTGCCGAGGGCATGGTGCTCAACAGTGTTTATCAGGACATTGTAAGAAGTGCCAAAAGCATCATCACACCTTGATCCATCGAGAAGCTGATAGTCAACCTGCTGTTGAACCTGAAGAAGTGGTGGTGGCCTCACAAGTGGTATGTGATAGAAGTTGGCCTCAAGTGTTGTTGGCGACTGCCCTTATCAGAGTCCAAGATGGTAGAGGTTCCAGTATGGTGTGTCGTGCATTCTTGGATAATGGGTCCCAAGGATCCTTCATCACCGAACGTTGTGCGCAGAAGCTGCAGCTACCTCGCCGAAGATTGAACGTAAATGTGTCTGGATTGGCTTCTGTTGGTGTGGAATGTGTCAGTTGCAGTGTGCCTTTGATCTTCTCATCTCTCTACACCCAAGATATATTTGAGACACCGACTCTAGTGCTTTCGAAGATTTCGAACCTGCTTCCAGGCTGTCCGATCAAGGTGGACAAGTGGCCTCATTTGGACGGGCTTCAACTGGCAGATCCTCAGTTCTTCAGGCCGGGACAAGTCGATATACTACTTGGCGCAGACATTTTCTCCACTATTATGTGTTTTGGCCGTACTGTGTTCCAGCCAGGCATTCCATCTGCTGTGGAGAGTGCTCTTGGTTGGATTGTAATGAATGTTATTCCAGCTAAACAGGAAGAACCAATACCCTGTCACCAAATAATTGTTCACCATGTGCAGGTGGAGACAGATGCTTTGTTACAGAAGTTTTGGGAAGTAGAGGATGTCCCCCAAGCATCTACTCTTACTGAAGAAGAAAGGCAGTGTGAATAGCACTTCCTGTCAACTGTGTCACAAAATTCTGATGGCAGATTTCAAGTTTGTCTACCATTTAGAAGTGGCACTAAGAAGCTTGGATCATCAAGAGACATTGCTTTAAGAATATTTCAGCAAGTAGAGAGAAGACTCAACGTGAATCCAGAACTGAAATCTGAGTATGTGTCCTTTATGGAGGAATATGAGAAGTTGGGTCACATGTCCAGGATTCCTCAGCAGAAATTGGATCTGTCTCTGGAGAAGATGTGTTATTTATCACATCATGCTGTGTTTAAACAGGATCGCTTGACAATTAAAATACGAGTTGTGTTCGATGCATCCGCGAAAACCTCAACTGGTGTTTCCCTTAATCATGTGCTGATGGTGGGGCCTAAGCTTCAGGAAGACCTGTTTGGTCTTCTGGTTCGATTTCGTACTCACCTGGTGGCCTTTACAGCAGACATTGAGAAGATGTATCGCCAAGTGCTTGTTAATCCTTCTGATGTCAACTATCAGCGGATTTTGTGGCGCAAGTCTCCGGAGCTGCCAATTGGTGATTATCAACTGAATACAGTTACTTACGGTACAGCTCCTGCGCCATATCTAGCAGTAAGAAGTCTTCAAGAACTGGCAGTGGTAAATCAATCTCGCTGGCCAGATGCTTCTGCGGTGGTTATTAAGGACTTTTATATTGATGACCTGATGTCTGGTGCACCATCGCTAGAGAGAGCTCTGATGCTGCAGGAACAGTTGATGGGACTTCTCAAGGATGGTGGTTTCCAGTTGCGCAAGTGGGCTTCTAATGAAACTGCTATAGT
>JAVBJR010001063.1:0-2839 GCA_031546965.1 Dysgonomonas sp. | reverse complement strand
GGTTTGTTGAGCAACAACCATGGCCAAGAGTTTTAATTGGCACCAAATAAGCACGTTCTATTTTTGCCAAATAAAACAAGCTTTGCCAAATCACTAAAATTACTGTTAAGTCGGGCACATTCGAGGGAAGTTAACTTGGGTCATATTACAATCCATGTTTTAACTTTGCAACCGTTGAGGATGGGGCACAATTTCGAGTTAGGTGCTTGAAGAGCACATCCGATTTAATTATTAAAAATTAATTTCAGATAGTTTGGTGCATTTATAAACCGGACAAAAAATTTTGAAATGCAGGGCTCCAATATGAATGTTGTGCACTGCAGTGAAGTAACGTCTCATTTCGCCAATTTCATCCATCGAGGGATGTACGTCAATGTTGTTGGCTGCGAATGGAGTTGCAGCACTGACGAACTTCGCCTGCTGTACGTCACTGCTTGGCGCGTCATGATGCATGGTTGGAAAGTTGGAAAAGGGAAGACCTTCTAGATGACGTCATAAGTCTCATGCGATACGATTTTCGTATTCTCCGATATGACTTACTATTCAATCGCGAAAACTGCACAAAGTTATCATTTACCATTTTAAAGATATTTAAAGAAAGACCAGACTTTTGCCGCACACTTTATATTTTATATATAGTCAAACCTCGTTAATTCGTCGTTGGCGGGACTACAGATTTCAAACGAATTACGCAGTGATGAATTAAGTGGAGTTTAACATGTAAGTCTATGCAGAGTGAACTTTAAATTACCCTGATGTACCGAATTATCCAGGAATCAAATTAACGAGGTTTGACTGTATTTATATAGCTATAATTTATTTATAATTATTAAATTATTTATTAGTTTCATTCACTGCTCTAAGCTCGGTTATATGCTTCTTGCGCAACGACTGTACTCAGTTCGCTTCATGCCCGTTGGTGAAGCTAGTATGTGTTAACGGGTTTTGTGAACGGCCATTCTTGTACAATGGCACAATGTGAGCAGTCCATCTACTAATTCGTCCAAGATTTAAAGGGACAGTCAACCATAAAAAAGATTTTTTTATATGTTGTGCACAAAATAAAACTATAGAAAGTTAGTATAGGAAGTGCTAAGAAATTCGCAAAAGTTAACGAGAAATTAAATAAAAACCGTCCTAAAAGGGGTGTGGTTTCGCAGTTGGTCCTGGCGAGGATGCCAATCGCGTTCGAGTGCAATCGAACAATTTACTCTGACACGGATTCAGGAATTAAGCTGGAACTTTCGCCATTCGAACCCTTTTGGCATTGCCCAATGACGTTGCATAGCAATTTAACCTTTGACCTCATTAAGGGTTGTCCCCTGGGTCACCAAAGGTCAACCAGGACCATTATCGCATGCATATGCTACCCCTCCTTGAGCCTATATTTTCTCTTCCACACACATTCATGACCTCTAATTTATGCAATATTTTAGCTTCGTTTACCCTGGTTGACCCCTGGGTCAAACCTTAATTAGGTCAAAGGTCAAATTACTATGAAACGTCATTGGGCAATGCAAAAAGGGTTCGAATGGCGAAAACCCCATTCAAATTCATGGATTCGTGTTCGAGTAAAGTGTGAACCATATTTCTCAAAATGGCGACTTTGAGAGCCGCTGCCACGCGAGGCTAACATTTTTTTTTGAAAAATAAAAATGCTAGGTCACTTGTTGAGACCTATATAACAACGTGATACATGAATTTCAGGAAAACAAATTCGTTTTGTACACTTTTTAAAAAAAAATTTCCGGCTTTCACAAATATTTGCTCTTCTGAAGTTTCAAGTAACTAACTAACTAACCATTGTTACTTTTCGTTTATAAAGTCTCCGCACAAGTCGTGTCCACCTAGTCGGTCCAACGGGCTCCTGCACCAATCCCGCGTTCGAAGTCAACCCCGTCTCCGTCCATTAGGACTTTCGGGGGCCGTGGACGAAAACGAAAACGAAGAACAAGAGGACACGGAGGACGATGCGGTGTCCCCGGACATTGACAGACCATCAACGTCCGAATCTCTGCAACTGGAAACGAACGGTGAAGCCACCACCACTGATCCTTCGACACCCGAGTCCAACAACCACGGTGCCATCCCAAAAAGGAAGAACGCCACTGTTAATGCTCCTCAAAGGTCTACAGGTAAATAAACACGTTGTGTTGATCTAACTGCACGCAGCAACCTCTCCATGAACTCAGAACTGACGGTAGGTGTAAGCGTAGATGTGGAGGAATCGCCGCTGATGTCCCCCGGTTTGTCGTCTCCGGACAACGTTGACCTTAGCGACCCGAACGTCCTCAGTAAGCAACTGATCGAGATCCTCAACAAGAAGGACCCTGAGGAGTGCGAAAGGGCTCTTCTGAAGCTTAAGAGGGGACTTGCCTTGCGGAGTACGTACCGTGATGGCGTGTTTCTACCCGTGATGGTGTAAGGGTGTAAATAGTCTGTTTCCATTCTCACGCAACAGGGAAACAAGAAACAAGTCCCAACACTGATGCCACCAACACCGAAGAAAAGATCAACGAGGGTCATGGTGATGGTAACGGTTGCGGTGACACTCTTGTAGGAGGTACTTCTGCATTAACAGCTGAACCTTTTTTTGAAATCACTCCTCGCAGATGCGGCAGATTTCGTGCCGAGCAAATTAAAGAGGACCACTGCTCGCCGGAGGCGCCATCAGGCCGGGAGTCGCGGAGGACCACCAGGCCGGGACGATGTTCCATCTAGTCACACCCCATTGGGGGCCACAGCGGAACTGTCCTCCTTGCTTCCGGACGCTTCCCAGCAAGTGTCCCAGAACCCGGTGCGCTTTGTCAGACCCGGAGGTGGATCGGACAAATGGCGG
>JAVBJR010000231.1:0-3164 GCA_031546965.1 Dysgonomonas sp. | reverse complement strand
TCATGGTGACTATCAGCAGTCATTGGTCATTCTGACCATTTTCAATGTTTGGTCAATATGACTAACTTAAGTTAGTCGGTTTGGGGACAACGCTTTGACTAACTTTTTTTGGTCATTATGACCAACATTTTTCTTAGAGTGCAGGTTGGTGTGAGCTTCATGACTGTGTGGAAACTTATGCATGAATACCAACTTTACCCTTATCATTTGCAAACAGTTCAAGCATTAACTGATGCAGATTATCCATTACGTGTTCAATTTGCACAGTGGTTTCTGCAACAAACTGCAGTTCAGGCAGGTTTTCCTTCTCAAGTGCTGTTCACGGGTGATATGCCAGGCATCTTTGTAAAGGTGCAACAATCAATTAAGGCTTCGACGTTGTGAGGCTTGTGTTGCAATTTTGAGCAATTTTGAGCATTTACTGTAAAATATTGTCAATATAAATGGCTCGTAATTGCTGTTCCACTTACTGGTAACATTTGTGCTCGTAATTTTGTAATGGGGAACATTGGACCCTAGGTTCAAATATGACAACTGTTTCTGCTAGTTCCCTCTAACACCAGGTGGAGTTTGTACCATGAATTCAAAAACCCCCTTTATATGTAAAATTAACGAACTGAATATGATTAAACAAATTGAATCTCTCACCTTTTTCGTACAAGTTCTCTCGGATTTTCAAAATACGGTTTAGGCTTCAGCAAATTTTGAAGTTTGCCGACTTTCAGGTGGAGCAATGCGCCAGATCAAGATAGTGCGTCCTGGAAAACGCGCTAAAAATATTTTTTTTTTACAAAAAACTGAATATTTTATCGTGTTGATTGATAAACAAAAATTTTAATTTTGGGTGAGCCGTTCAAAAGTTTGTTGTGAGGTGGTGGTGAGGATTCCATGGAAACGTTTCAGTAAAGTTTAATCCAAATAACTGTAGTAATCGCTACTAGCGACTTACAATTACAGGCACTAGCAAATTCGGAATTCGCAGAGGAACTTGTTTACGGGTTCCCAACTCGAGAAAGGACAACTAACGGAGTGGTAAATCGGACCTCTGTCCGGTACGGGTCTCCCGGGCGATCTGATCAGCTCTGCACAGAGAGCTCTTAGCTAGTTCAACAAAACGAAATACCGTACTTGTCCACTGTGTGGCGCCCTGGTCAATATGGGAGGTCACAGGGGAGGGGTCAAGCCACTAACAAAGTTATGGTCAAAGGGACCATGCACAAACCTCGTGTCCCACTTTTTGAGTTTTTTGTACCCCTACCACCCGTTCTGTGTCCCAGTGAGGCAATATGTGATACCCCCCTCAAAAACCTCATGGCCTTCCTGCTGACCCCCCCCCCTTTTAAAAAAAAATAATATTCATATCCAAATTGACATGAGAAATTTAAAAAATAATTATAAATTTCTAAAATTGGCCACATAATCATTAAACATTATTTCTGTGTAGCTGGGAAGTAATAACAGAGTATTTTTGGATATTTTAGAATGTAAGTGGATCCACTTACATTCTAAAATATCCAAAAATACTCTGTTATGCTACTCCAAAAAAATTGAACTTGCAGGAAAAGAGGGGGAACCAAGGGACAAAAAAGAGGTTCTGACGTCCCTTGGTCACCATTTGGTTACTCTACGACCTATGGTGACTTCAATTTTGTCACTAGTGGGGGCCAATTGTAATAGTATCAATGTATGGAACAGGAAGTAATATCACAGTGCTAAACATATTTTTTTAGATTTGTAACACAAGTTCCCAACAAAATACCTATTTCTGACTGAAAAATTGACCGAAAGTGATTTTTTAAAAAAGTAACAAAAATGTGATTTATATATCAAAACAGTGACTAGAAGTGAGAAAATTGAGTCACTTGCATCCTTGAAATGTGCGAGGGTGAAGTTGGACACCACATGGCTTCTGCTACACCCACCCCTCCCCCTGTGAGGCCAAGTGAGGCAAGCCCTTATACCCCTCCTCCCCCTAAAGTGGACACGAGGTTTGTGCATGATCCCAAACTTATCGGAGGCGATGCACCTCCACATTTTTGTGTTTTGTAGAATCGACAAAATTAATTTGTGAATTAATTTGGTGAATAAAACTAAATTGCCTTACTTGAATGCCCATTCCAAATGGCGAACCCATATCTTCAGCCGTTTTCTGCTGATTGAAAGTCAATTTCGTCGTTTCAACAGTGCGGAAAAAATTTGGATGTGTGTTGTGTCCGACATTTTTGCCCATACCATTTGAATGGATTACCGAAAATTAAAACTTATTTATCAATCACCACAATAAAGTATTATTTTTTGTACAAAGTTTAAATTTGTTAGTGCGTTTTCCAGTATGCGCAATCTCGACGGGCACATCGTTTAACCTGAAAATCGGCCGACTTTGAAATTCGTTGCAGCGTCAACGTTGCATTGAAAATCTGGTAGAACTTACACTAAAACGGTAAGTGATTCACTTTATTTAATCGTATTCATTTCGTTAATTTTAAAAATATAGGAAGTTTACGGTACTTGATTTTCTTTTTGAACCAACTTTCTTAACCTGGCCCTGCCCACAAAACAAAATAGCGGTATGTGTAGGCTACTGATCTTGTTCGCCTGAAATCCCTTCCAACCGATTACCCTTATAACCCACGAGCATGTGAAATAAGATAACATCTTCAGATATGAGTGCAATGACATTGTACGTTTTCAGTATACATATAAATATCTGTTGGTCGAAAAACAGGATCCTAAAATCGAAGCAAAAATATATGATGTAGCCTACTCCTGGTATTTGCAATATTCCTTTGTGAATTTCTTTGTCACCTATAGGGACCGGGTAAGTTTCCAACCAGCGCCACCACCGAGCGCTGGGGTAACTAAACATGAGGTGGATTTGGCGTTGGCTACGAGTTTAAGCATGGCAGTGTAGATGTTTGGATCCGTAAAATCCATTTTCTGCTATTTAATGTATGTTAGTAAAATTTCCTAAGTTTCTGTACCCTTTTTCTCAGCTTTTCAGCGTTTTTCAACAATTTATTGCAGTTTTTTGTTGGTATTTTGACTGATGGATTGGCGATTTTCTTGGTAAGACTTACAAATTGACATAGATTTAGATATATAAAATGGCAGAAAAGCACAAATGTAATTGTTTTTATTATAGGTGCATCTGTAGTCTGTTTTCC
>JAVBJR010000710.1:0-2804 GCA_031546965.1 Dysgonomonas sp. | reverse complement strand
AACATGCCATGAAGTTTAATGTCTTGGAAAGTGTTTGCGTTATTATGGAAGCGCTAAGACTATGTATATGCGTCTCCTTTAATCCAAGAACAACTTAAACTCTCAACATAACATTATTAGAGATGTCGGCAACGAAAATTGCGTACCGTGTTTGTTATGCCATACGGAAACGAAACTGCACACAATAATTACATAAACTTTCTTTCGTCGCCACGTTTCATTATTAAAATTAACTTAGTGGTATCTGAAAGCTACTTTTCTTTAATAACGTATGCCACCAACCAAAAGTTACACTGCAAATGCATGCATGCTTTGGATCTATTGCTTCCTTTCAACTCTGCCAAGAAAATTTGAAGAACTTGCTGCTCTTTTTAATTATTGTTGCTATCAGTGAAGTCATATTGCATTCATTGTACCCATAAATCGCATTGGCCATTTTTATCCTGTTCAAATGGCGATTAACTGGATATAATTGCATGCAATATGGCTTCTGTAACAGTAATCCCATAATTGGATTTTTCTAAGCATATACTGTTGCTAGGCATTATTTTTCAGTTTAAATACAAGCTGATTAAAAATATGATGCTGTTTGAACTATCAATAATTCCATCAAGGTATTTTTCTGAGCTCACAGTTGCTAGGCACTATTTTGTAGTTTGAATGAAATCTGTATGAAAATATGATATTGTTTGAATTTATTTATCCGCGCACAACTACATTCAAACAAATATTCGCATCATTTTAAATTTTGTGTTGCTATAGGGCCTATGTTCAATTTTTCTTTCGTGAAATCTTAATCTGCATGGTCTCGGAGTTGGGTCTCAATACGATATTATTTCTATTTTTTTTTGTCAAGTTATAGCAGCATTTCTTTATTCGTGTAGAAAGTTTTGCAATCCAGTTTCAATATCGCTTCTAGGAGATATTCATTACAATTTTTTTAAAGTTGCAACATGCATGTGGGTAGAATGAAAGTGGATCCTTGTAATTGTAAGACTTCTAGCATACTTCAACATACTTACCGCATATTTGCTAACTATCAAGTTACTTGCATGCATTGTGCATGCTGTTATTCCATAGCTATATTTTAAAAATGCAAGAGTATACTAGTTCGCAGGTCAACGTTGAAAACATAAAATTCCATTTCTGTCCTGTTTGCTACTATGTAAGCTTCCACCAATAAAATAGTCCCATCTGAATTCTAGAATATTTCAATGAAAAATCGCCGCATATGCACAAACTATTCGAATTTGTAATCATCCTCTCCAGCAATTCGTCCCCCTGCATTCCAACCAGGATTTTATGTTTTCAACGTTGACCTGCGAACTAGTATACCTGCAGCATTCTCTGTATAAGAACCTTATTAAGAATGAATTGAACCTTCCCTTACAAAAATATTGTGCAGTATGGCTGCAGTAACTCTGTGGTTTGCTGCCATTGAGTCTGACAAATGCTTTTGAAATGAGCCTCGTATATATATATATACGAGGCTCATTTCAAAAATAAGGGCCGATGGAGTAGAAATCAAAAACCAATTAACGGAAAAATACGTCTCGGTTGTTTCAAACTTATACATCACCACTTCATTTTACAAAGTAGTCACTATAATTTTGTAAACCCCATGGACACAGTAAAAAATGTTTTTTAAGCCCTCTGAATAAAATTCCGCCGCCTGCAAGTTAAACCAGTCCATCACTGCCAATTTCAACTCTTTATTGTTGGATTTTCACAACTTCAGAGGTTGCTGGTTTTCGCACCCATCTACACTCAAGGTCACACAGGTTGAAAACTTGATGGTTAGGTGGCCAATCAGTTGATGTTACTGTGTATGTGCAATTCGTTTGTGGTCACTCGCCAATTTTGGTCACTGCATTTGGAATTTTTAATTCACAGGCGGCAGAATATTTTGTGGTGAGCTTTAAAAACATTTTTTACGGCGTCCAAGGGGCTTTGAAAATTATGGTGACTACACTGTAAAATAAAGCGGTGATGTATATGTTTGAAACAACAGAGACATATTTTTCCGTTAATTGGTCTTAGATTTCTACTCAATCGGCCCTTATTTTTGAAATGAGCCTCGTATATATATACACAGTCAAACCTCGTTAATTAGACGCCTGGATAATTCGTTACACCTGGGTAAGTTGTCAAAATTTAAAGTCCAATCTTCGTAGACTTACATGTTAAAATACTCCACTTAAATCATCCATCCACATAATTCGTCTGAAATTTTTAAGTCCCACCGGCGACGAATTAACGAGGTTTGACTGTACTTTCATCTCCTTCTTGCAGACAATGCTGCAGAAAGCTGCATTTTTAAAATTTCTATGATTAGCAGTATACAGAATGCATGCAGCATGATTGCAATTCAGCAAGTCTGCAATAAATATGCTGAATTATGCGGAAATGTATGTGAGGGTTGTAATACTTAATTGCAGCAATGCCACATACGTAGCAGATTTATTGCAGCCATGCCACATAGCAGAGTTATTGCAGCCATGCTGCACACTTAAAATGTATTCTGTAAGAGATGTGTAAATAACCATGAACAATACAAACAGCCCAAATTATATTCGCCATATGCACTTAACATTTGTTTTTTAGTTTTCACTTGAAAGTACATCCATAATAAGTTTAACAAAAGTGGACGTTGTAATTTGTAGGGGACTTGCTTACACATATGCTACAAAATTGTCATACATTAGTTGGGAGCTAGAGATGCGCATTGTGCATTCATTGTTGATGGCTTAATCGATTTGAGGTGACCTTTTGAACGATGTCGTTGGTTGTATTGATTTGGCTTT